>DUEC01000004.1 GCA_011176635.1 Dehalococcoidia bacterium
GGGCCCCCGCGAAAACGAAGTTTTCACGGGGTAAAAAGCCCTTTTGGGTGGGTCAGGGTGGGAAGAAAAACACCCGGAAACAGGGGAGGGGCTAAAATATATGGCACCAAAAGTTTCCTAGCGGTCAAGAGCCTCTGAGGGCGGTCCTTAACGCCTCTTCCGATTCAGGGCTGGTGACGGCTATTATCTGGTCTTCGGCTTTAAGGACGGTGCTGTCGGCGGGGACAAAGGGCTTCTTTTGCTCACGAATAATCAGCGAGAGGACACTCCCCTCCGGCAGCTGGAGCTCTTTTACTGTTTTGCCTATGGTGGTTGAGTGGGGCGGGATTTTTATCTCCACAATCTCCAGCCCTTTGTCTTTGATATCCAACAGGTGCGTTATGGTGTGGGTCGGCACCTCTTCTTCTATGTGTTCCAGGATAATGTTGGTGCTGCTTACGGCATCATCAATGCCCAGTTCTTTGAAGATGGTCTCGTTCTTGGGGTTGTTGATGCGGGCTATAGTCCGGGGAACGTTGAATTTGTGCTTGGCTACCTGGCAGGCGACCAGGTTGTCTTCATCGTCACCGGTTACGGCGATGAACATGTCGGCTCGGCCGGTGCCCACTTCGGTCAGGGTAGTCACCTCGCAGCCATCGCCGCGGAGGCAAACGCTGCCCAGTTCGCCGCAGATGAACTCGGTCCTGGCGGCGTCCTTTTCCACCACCAATATCTCGTGCCCTTCATCCAGCAGGGCTCGGGCCAGGAAATAGCCCACCCTGCCCCCGCCGATAATAATGATGTACATTATTTAGCCTCCTCCTCCGCTCCCAGTTTTTCCTTGAGCATCTGGGCGAATATGGTGGTCGGGCTGAAGGTCTCTATGCCCAGGGAGCCGAACAGCTCCCGGCGCAGGGGGTCATAGGTGCGGCAGAGCACCTTGGGCACATTGAAGATATGCTTGGCGATTTGAGCGGCCATGATATTGCGGTTGTCCCCCTGAGTTAAGGCGATAAAGGCGTCGGCTTCCTCTATACCCGCTTTCTTGAGCGATTCCTCTTCAGTGCCGTTGCCCACCAGCGCCGTGCCCCCGAACTCAGGAGGCAGTCGGCGGAAGCTATAGGCATCGAGGTCCAGGATGGTGACGCCGTGCCCTTCGATGTCCAGAAGTCCGGCCAGTCGAGACCCCACCCGTCCGCAGCCCATAATTACTACTTTCATAATATCCAGCTCACTTGGCGGTATACTGATGATATAGTATAACCTGGCAGGGGGCATTCTGCAGCACGTAAGGCACCACACTGCCCAGGTTGAACTGTCCGAAGCGCCTCTTGTAGATAACGCCCATCAGGATTAGGTCGGCCTCTCGTTCCACGGCTTCATCGACAATGGTCGGCCCCGCTTCACGGGCTTGAAGCAGGTCGGTCTCCAGCTCATAGTCTTCTTCTTCAGCCACGCCGGCTATATGGTCCAGTATGGCCTCAGCCTTTCTGATTTCGGGTTCAATCTCGGCGTTTATGGGCAGAGAACGTTTGATGGTAATGACGTAAATCGCCCAGATTTTGCCCTTATTCTTCTTGCTCAGTTGGCAGGCTAACCTGGTCGCCTCGTCGTCAGCCTGGGTGCCGGTTACCGGCAGCAGAATCTTGTTGAACTCCATTGCCCTCTATGCCGTTTATTATAGAGTAATTGGAATTATAACCCCCCAGCGGCAGTTCTACAATACCCCCTCCCCAGGCTTCTTGGGTACGTGGCTCAAAGGTAAGCCCGATTTCCAGCGGTAGATAGCGTAAATGATTAAGCCGACAATCATCCAGCCGATGCCTATCCAGCGGCTGTAGGGCTGGGTAATCAATATGATAACCCATATACCTGCCGTTGCCAACAGGCCGATGATGGCGCTTACCGGTATTTCCCGCCCCTTGACCCTGATGTTCCAGCCGAGCTTGAAGGGACGTTCCAGCCCCGGCTGCCTGACCCGGAGGCTGATGATGGAGGCGTGGGCGAACATAAAGGCCAGCAATGAGCCGAAGGCATATAGTGCCCCCATGTTTGCAAAAGTATTAGTAGTGAAGAACCCCGGGGTCAAGATGATCAGGGCTATTATGCCGAAGACAATGATGGAAACATAGGGCGTCTTGAATCGTGGGTGCACCCGGCTTAAAGCCATCGGCTGCAACCTGTGGCCTCCCATTGAGAAAGCGAGTCTTGAGATGCCCATCAGCCCGGCATTGGTGGCTATGAGCAGGATGGTGCCCGCCAGTATGGCTATCAGCGGCTTGAGAACCTCGGAGAGCACGGCTATAGGCAGTTTGGCGGCGATACCGGCTATGGGGTCTCTGGCCCAGTCGGTGGCCAGCTCTTGAGGGCTCATCGCCGAAAGGCTGACCAGGGAAATGCCGGCGAAGATGACCAGGACGGCGACTATCATCATAATAAGCGCCCGGGGCACTCTTTTCTCCGGCTGTCTGGTTTCCTCCGCCATCTGAGACATAGTTTCAATGCCGGTATAGGCAATGGAGGCCAGGGCTATGCCAAAAATCAGATTCTCGGTAGAGGGCCAGTTATCGATGATGCGGTGAAACAGCACCGGTGGGTTGAAAAGCAGGATGAAGCCTATGACCACCAGGGTAACCTGGGTGGTTATATCCAGTACCGCGGCGCCTATGTTTACCAGCGAGGTCTCCTTGACCCCGATGACGTTTATCATCATGAGCAGGAGCACTATGCCCATGGAGACGGCGGTGCCCAGCATGGGGTCTGCCTTGAACGGTTCCCAGAAGAAACCGAGGTAGGGGGGGATGGTGTAGGCCGATATCGAAATAGTAACGATGTAGCTCAGCATTAGCGCCCAGCCGGCGATGAAGCCGGCAATATCGTTGAAACCGTGACGGGAAAAACTGGCCGAGCCGCCGGCTTCGGGCAGCATGGCGGTGCCTTCGGCGTAGGTAAGGGCGGTGAATATAAACAGGATGCCGGCAATGCCCAGCACTATGGGGGTGGCGCCTAAGGCTATCAGGGCGACAATTCCCAGGGCGTAGTAAATAGAGGAGCCGACATTCCCATAGCCGGCACTGAATAGTGCCGCTACCCCTAATACCCGTCTTAATCGGGGCCGCCTGATGCGGCGGGGACGGAAAATCTTGTCGCCGGGTTTGGGCCGATAGCTCTCTTGCATCTTTTTAATTTACCCGATTTTACCACTATATAGCATAGCCCACAATTTTGTGAATTTTATGCCTATAAAAGCTGCCTGTCAATCATTTTTATTGCTTGACAATCGCTTATCTCTTAAACTAAACTCATCTTGGAATCGATGTTAAATCGATATGGCAAATTTCCTTCTTCTGAACCCCTGGCTTTCCATCCATTGTTATCTCTATATGTATCCCGGTATGCTTTCTATGGGCAAAGGAGGATTAGAGCGTGAGGTTCCCTTTTATCCCCCGTGAGGAAAAGTTTTTTGACCTTTTTCAGGATAGCGCCCGGAATGTGGTGACATCCGCTCACCGGCTTAAGGAGATGGTTGATACCTGGGAAGGCGTTGAGGAAAGAGTGAGTGAGATAACCGAGCTTGAGCACAAGGGAGACACCATCACCCATGATATTATAGCGCGGGTACACCGCACCTTTGTCACCCCCTTTGACCGGGAGGACATAGTCCAGCTGGCTCATTCCCTGGATGACATCATCGATTTCATTCACGCCGCGGCTGATGCCATGTTCCTTTACCGAGTGGACCGCCCGGGGAAGAGGGCTCGGGAGCTGGCTGACATCATCGTGCAGGCGACGGAGGAAGTGGAGAAGGTAATGCCCCGGTTAAGGAAGCGCATCGTCTTAAGCCAGGTTCTCAAACGGTGTGTGGAGATTAATCGTTTGGAAAATGTGGCCGATAGGGTATACCGCTCGGCGATGGCGGAACTTTTTTCCGATTCTACCGATATGGCTCATATTATCAAATGGCGTGAGATTTACGCGCATATGGAGAGTGCCACCGATAGATGCGAGGATGTGGCTGATGTCCTTGAAGGGGTAGCCCTAAAACATGCCTGATTCTTCCCTCTGGCTTCTTCTCCTGATTATTACCTTCGCCATCGGCTTTGGTGTGGTTAACGGTTTTAACGATGCCGCCAACGCCATTGGTGCTTCAGTCGGCTCTCGTGCTATTTCCCCCCGCAATGCGGTAATACTGGCTGCTGTCTTCAATTTTGTCGGTGCCGCCACCGGTCTGGAGGTTGCCCGGACTATTGGCAATGGGATTCTAGTTCCAGGTGAAATAACCAATCTGATAGTGATTGCCGCCTTGGCCACGGTTATTGTCTGGGGGACTTTAGCCACCTACTGGGGCCTGCCCATAAGCGTAACCCATAGTTTTGTTACCGGCTTGGCTGCTGCTGGGGCAGCGGCAGTGGGCAGCGGTAACATACAGTGGGATGTCATGCAGAGGGTGCTCTCGTCGGTGGTGGCGGCTCCTGTCCTCGGCTTTGTTGGCGGCTTTGCCGTTATGGTTATTCTATTCTGGGTGTTCCGTCACAGTGCCCCCGCCCGAATGAGGGTTATTTTTAGCCGTCTGCAGTGGTTTACCGCTGCCTTTTTAGCTTACAGCCATGGCAAGAACGATGGCCAGATGCCAATCGGCGTTATCACCATGGCGCTGGTGATTTATTCTGGAAAAACAGGATTATGGGAGGATATCCCCTTCTGGGTAATTGGCATATCGGCCTTAGCCATAAGCTCGGGGATGGCTTTTGGCGGCTGGCGGGTTATTAAAACGCTGGGATTTAGGGTCACCGCCTTGCAACCGGTTCATGGCTTTGCCGCTAATTTATCAGCGGCGACGGTTATTGAGGTAGCCTCACATCTGGGTATCCCGGTGAGCACTACCCATTGTGCCAGTTCGGCTATTATGGGGGTAGGGTCTACCAAGAGATTTTCAGCGGTGCGCTGGGGGGTAGCCGGCAATATCGTGGCTGCCTGGATACTTACCTTCCCCATCTGCGGGGTGCTGGGCTATTTCTTTGCCTGGCTGTTGGGGATGGTATTCTAACCGGTTTACAAGCTGATTTCCCGGGGGGTTACCCGGTGCTTCTCGGCGGTAATGATAGCCTCAACGGCTGATACCGCCCGGTCAATTTCATCCCTTTTGTTTAGCACTACGTAGTCGAAGAGGGGTAATTGCTCTATTTCTGCCTCAGCCGTTTTCAGGCGCAGCTCCAGGTCAAAGTGTGATTCGGTACGGCGCTCTTTGAGCCTGGCGGTAAGCTCTTCCATTGACGGGGGCATGATAAAGATGAATATCGCCTGGGGCAGCATTTTCTTAATGCTGGCGGCTCCTTGAATGTCAGTCTTGATTAGCGTATCCTGCCCTGCCTCCAGGGCCTGCTTTACCGGCTCTTTGGGCACGCCATACCAGTTACCGTAAACATTGGCCCATTCCAGCAGCTCTTCGTTTTTAAGCATCTGCTGAAAATCTTCCGTGGAGACGAAGTGGTAGGCAACATTGTTTTCTTCTTCAGCCCGCTGGGGGCGCGTGGTTACCGTGGTGATAAATTCAATCGGGTAGCCCGATTCTTTCAGTCGGCTTAAAACGGCGTCCTTCCCTGCCCCGGAGGGGCCGGAGAGGACTATAAGCAATTGCTTTGAACTGAGGTTGAACAGAGGTTCACTTTTAAGGCTCGTCTTTTTCATCGCCTAGTTCAGGTCTCAGCACTGACCCTCCTCGGACGGTTTGTGTTCTGCCAGTAATGGTTTCCGGAGCGAGGGCGGCCAGAATAACATGCCCGCTATCAGTGAAGATAACGGCCTTGGTTCTTCTACCGTTGGTCATATCGATTAGTTGCCCGTTCTTCTTACCCTGCTGGATGGTGCGCTTGGTGGGCGCAGAGTTTGGCGAGGCTATAGCAATAACTCTATTCATAGCTAGTATATTACCGAATCCAATGTGAATAAGCTCGGCGACCATTCTTAACACCTCTAGAAGATTACTTTATAGTAGTATCAGTCCAGACCTTTGGCGGGAGAGGGGAATATCTATTATTGGCGCTATCCATCACCCCCTTCTCTTTTAAATTGCGGTGCTTACTATAATATACCCTCAGCGATAATTAGGCAATGGGTTTTATGGCTAAAACGGCTTGAATTTTTTAACATTTGGTGATATTCTATTTTTATGGATTGAGCATACATGAGCGAAGCTACCGACGAAGTATTGGGCTATCTCTAAAAAGAAGTGGTTTTGGGGATAGCCTTTTTAGTTTATCTAGTTAAGGAGTGAGCCGAAATTGTATAAGATTTTACTAAAGCAAGACCTGGTGCCCAGCATTCATCTTTTCGAGGTGGCGGCGCCGGCGGTGGCTAAGAAAGCCAGGGCGGGGCAGTTCGTCATGGTCAGGATTGACCAAAAAGGCGAGCGCATCCCGCTGACCATCGCCGACTTTGACCAGAAAGAGGGGAGTGTTACCATCGTCTTCATGGAGGTGGGCACCACCACCGCCCGGCTGGCTTTGATGGAGGCCGGCGAGGCTATAGCCGATTTTGTGGGGCCCCTAGGCCTGCCGGCGGAGATTAAGAAGTTCGGCACGGTGGCCTGCGTCGCCGGCGGGGTGGGGGTCGCCCTCATAACCCCTATCGCCCGGGAGCTGAAGCAAGCCGGCAACAAGATTGTTTCCATCCTGGGGGCGCGGAGTCAAGATTTGCTCTTCTGGGAGAAGGAGCTGGGGGCTTTTAGTGACCGTTTAATCGTGACCACCGATGACGGCTCTTACGGGCGCAAGGGGGTGGTCACCGAGCCGCTAAAAGAGCTCCTTGAGTCCGGGGAAAAGGTCGACCGGGTCATCGCCATCGGACCCGTGGTCATGATGAAGTTCTGCTCTCTGACCACCCAGCCCTTTGGGGTTAAGACTATTGTCAGCCTGAACCCGATAATGGTCGACGGCACCGGCATGTGCGGCTGCTGCCGGGTATCGGTTGGCGGTGAGACCAGGTTTGCCTGTGTCGACGGCCCCGACTTCGACGGGCATGAGGTGGACTGGGACCTGCTCCTTGCCCGCCAGACTATCTACCTTGATGAGGAGAAGTGTTCTTTTGAGCAGTGGCAGAAAAGTCATTCGTCTTAAAGGTGAAGGTATATGGCTAAGCTGAATCTTAACCGGGTGCCGATGCCCCGGCAGGACCCCAAAAAACGGGCTAAAAACTTTGACGAGGTTGCCCTGGGTTACAGCCTGAAGCAGGCTAAGGAAGAAGCCAGCCGCTGTATCCAGTGCCCCAAGCGTAATTGTGTTGCCGGCTGCCCGGTAGATGTTGATATTCCCGAGTTCATCAAGGCCATCGGCGAGGGCGATATGCCGGAGGCGGTCAGGGTACTCAAGAATAAGAATAGTCTTCCCGGCATCTGCGGGCGGGTCTGCCCTCAGGAGACCCAGTGCGAGGCTACCTGCTCCCTGGCCAAGAAAGACGCCCCTATTGCCATCGGTCGCCTGGAGCGTTTCGTGGCTGACTGGGAGCGGGCTAACGCCGGGGCGGCCAGACCGGTAGACCCGCCCAAGCCGAAGGGTAAGCGGGTGGCGGTGGTCGGCTCAGGACCGGCGGGACTGACGGCGGCCGCCGATTTGGCCAAGCTGGGCCACAGCGTTACCCTCTTCGAGGCATTGCACGTGGCCGGCGGGGTGCTGATGTACGGCATCCCCGAGTTCAGGTTGCCCAAGGAGATTGTCCAGGCCGAGGTCGACTACGTCGTTTCTCTGGGGGTGAAGCTGGAGCTGGACGCGGTGGTGGGCAAGCTGGCTACGGTGGACGAACTGCTTAATGACGGCTATCAGGCCGTTTTCTTGGGCACCGGTGCCGGCGCCCCCATGTTCATGAATATCCCCGGTGAGAACCTCAACGGCATCTATTCGGCCAACGAGTTCCTGACCCGGGTCAACCTGATGAAGGCTTACCGCTTCCCCGAATACGATACCCCGGTCAAGCTGGGCAAGAGGGTGGTGGTCATCGGCGGCGGCAACGTGGCTATGGACTCGGCCCGCTGCGCCCTCAGGCTGGGCGCCGATAAGGTCTACATCGTCTATCGCCGTTCTGAAAAGGAGATGCCCGCCCGCCGTGAGGAAGTTGAGAACGCCATGGAGGAGGGCATCGAGTTTAAACTTTTGACCAACCCCAAGCAGATGCTGGGCGACGAGAAGAACTGGGTGGTGGGCATCGAGTGCTATGAGATGAAATTAGGCGAGCCTGACGACAGCGGTCGTCGCCGCCCCATTGTCAAGGAGGGCAGCGAGTTCACCATTGATGTCGATATGGTGGTGGAGGCTCTGGGCACCCGCCCCAATCCTCTGGTCTCTTCCACTACCGAGGGCCTGGAGACGACCAGGTGGGGCACTTTGGTGGCCGATGAGGAGACGGGTAAGACGGTGAAGGACAGGGTCTGGGCCGGCGGTGATATTGTTACCGGCGCGGCTACCGTGATTAGCGCTATGGGGGCGGGTAAGAGGGCAGCGGCGGATATAGATAGGTTTTTGAGGAGATAGGGGAGGGAGTTATGGTGATACCTGTCTACACCAATCCTTAAAATATAGTTCTATTCGCGCAATTTCATCGTCTGGAATCACACCATTGTGCGCGATGGTATTCCTTAAGTTTTCAAGTTCTCCTAATCTCAACACGACGAAATTAATATCTCCAATATAACTAATGAAATATTCTTGATATTTTCTTATGAGTGTAACGAGGTCTCCCCAGTCTATATAGTTCAATTCGTCCGCGCCACGTGAAGCTAACCACTTGTTTTTTCCTTCACGGTTTTTTAGATTGCTATACTTACGTTTCATTCCAGAAGAAGCAGCTTTGTCCCACCACTGCTCACCTAATGCGTTATTAAGTACTTTGCGTATTAGACTGCGTACAGAATTTTCAAGGCAATGTATCGCTACGTATACTTGCCCCATCTTATAAGCATTTTCAATGTCAGCAGGTGTTAGTAATGGAGTGTTAGAAACGTCAAGGCGCTCACGTATTATTTCTTCGGGTGGTGGGGAGGGGGGTAACAAGTTTGCATATTTGGCGCGGTATTTAGGAAGCGCGTTGCGGTGAAGCCTTAAAGATTTGTAACTATGACCTGTCGTTATTTCGTTTTTCTGACTGCGCAGATTTCTTTCTAATAGAGTCTGATTAGGAATATTGAGGCTAACATCTCTAAAGCATTGCACAATATCGGACATAAGGCAATCTTCTTTGCCTTGAATGTCTGTCAAAAACCAGATAAAAAGTTTGGCATAGTCTACCTGTCTGAAATTGGCAGTGTCCGTATTATCAAGAATTTGATTAAGTGTAATATTACTAACCATTAAACGTTACTATAATATTGGGCGTTTGTACCCGTACCTGTCCTTTTCAATTCCCCACCATTGAAAAAATTAATTAATCTTGATGATACTTCGCTACTACTAAACCGTGACCCCCTTTTCAATAGTTCACCCTGAACATCTTTACGTGTTTTAGGCTGTTTAAAATATCCTTCATCTAGAAGTTCCCGCAATTTTTGCGTGCATGTTGGACCTGTCTTTGTTCCGGGTTTTCTTTTTAGGGTTTTGGCCTTTTCTTTTTCGGTAGTTTCAGCAGTTTTACTAGTTTTAGGGGCTGTTGGTGGACTAGCAATAAGCTGTTTATATTGGTCAAGATATTTTTCTACGAACTCTTGTGGCCCCTCTAGTTGAATGGAAGCTTCCCCGATACTGATAACCGCTTTCACTGTATCCATGCTTACACCTCCCAAAGAAATTATACTATTTCTTAGCATAGATTATAACCCCACTTGTCAACTTTTGTTACCATTCCTGTCCAAAAACAAAAAATTTCCCTTTAAGCTGGATTTTTAGTAGAATTGAATCTAGTTGTGGCTAAATTAGAGCAAGTTGCCGAGGGTATCTACCGCCTTGAAGGGCGGATTCCCAGCGTTAACGCTGTCTTCGCCGTTTACTTTATCAAAGACGGCGCTGGCGCCATAGTGGAGCCGGGACCGGCGGTGCTTGTCCCCGATATACAGGAAGCAACAAAAGAGCTGGGCATTTTAAGCCCGCAGTATATCATCCCCACCCATATTCACCTCGACCATGCCGGAGGGCTGGGCAGGCTGTCTAAAGTTTTTCCCGAGACCCAGATAGTGGTCAACCGGCAGGGGGCGAAGCATGTCGTTGCGCCATCTAAGCTGATTAAGAGCACCCGTATGGCATTCGGCGATGACTTTGAGTCCATCTTCGGTCCCATTCTGCCGGTGCCGGAAGCGCGCTTGAAGGTGGTCTCGGACGGGGAGCGGCTTACCCTGGGCGGCCGCGAGCTGCTCATCGTTCATACCCCCGGCCATGCCGCCCATCATATAGCTATCTTTGATACCAGAACAAAAGGGCTTTTTTGCGGCGAGGCGCTCGGCCTCATCTATAGCCCCGGCTATCCTCCCCTCCCCGCGGTGGCGCCGCCCAGCTTTGATTTGGAGCTTTACCTGGCTGATATGGCGACCTTAAAGAAGTTAAAGCCTGAGCTTCTCTTCTACTCTCACGGCACGGTTGCCCGAGAGCCGGAAAAGCTGATTTCAGCGGTTACGGAGAACACCAGGCTGGTCGGCGATTTTATATTGCAGGATTTAAAAGCGGGAGAGAGCGAGCAGGCGATAATCGGCCGCGTTGGGGGCTACCTTAAGGAGCGTTTCAAGGCTACCCTGGACGATTACGAGCTGATGAGTAATGTTAAGGGGTATATGCATTACTTTAAGAAGAAGGGTTTAGTGTAGGGGTTTTATTCACCCCACCTCCCCCCAGGGTCTTTTTTCCCGACCCACCCGCCCTAAAGAGCTCCGCTCCTTAACTTAGGGGCCTTCCCCACCCTCCGGAGTGAGGCAAAACCTTTAAAGGGAGATTTAAAAGGGGTACCACCCTTATAGGGCGGGATTTGGGTGGGACATAAAACACAGGTTCTCTAAGAGGGGAGGGGGCGCAAGACCCAGAGAATCTTTCCCAAAATTCTAGCCTTTTCCCCTTCTTTTTAACCCCGAATTCTAGTAGAATAGTCTAGTAAGATGAAAGAGGGTTCGACCCCTATCCGCCGCCAGTACCTCAAAATCAAGCAGAAGTATCCCCAGGCGATTGTCTTCTTCCGCCTGGGCGATTTCTACGAGACCTTTGACGAAGACGCCAGGCTCGCCTCGCGGGAGCTGGAGATTGTCCTGACCTCGCGGAGTATGGGCAAGGGTCGGAAGGTGCCGATGGCGGGCATTCCCTATCATGCCCTGGACAACTACCTGGCGCGGCTGATAAGTCGGGGCTATAAGGTGGCTATCTGCGAGCAGGTGACCAGGCCCGGCGAAACAAAAGGCTTAGTCCAGCGCGAGGTTGTCCGGCTGGTAACCCCGGGCACGGTGGTCGAGCCCAGCCTCCTTGACAGCAAGAGCAATAACTATCTGCTCAGCCTGGTCTGGAGCGAGGAGGATATAGGGCTGGCTTATGTTGACATAACCACCAGCGAGTTTGCCACCACCCAGCTTCCCCGCCACCGCCTTATTCCCGAGCTGGAGAGGCTAAAGCCCTCTGAGATTATCGCCGCCGATGGCGCCGAGCTCCCCGACCTGGGGCTGGCGGCTCCGGTAACCCGCCTTGAGGACTACCACTTCGAGCTTGAGGTTGCCCGCCAGACCATTCTCGACCACTTCGGCGTAGCCACCCTCGACGGCTATGGCTGTTCTCATCTGCCCCTGGCGGTAAGGGCCGCTGGCGCCGTTGTCCACTACATCCAGGAGACCCAGAAAGGGGTCCTGGGGCAGCTCAACCGCCTTACCACCTACTCCACCGATTCTTTCATGGCCCTGGACGTGCAGACCCAGCGAAATTTAGAGCTTTTCCAGGGCAGCCGCTCCGGCGCTCTGGATGGTTCGCTCTTGTCCATCATTGACCTGACCGGCACGGCGATGGGGGGCAGGTTGCTTCGGCGCTGGCTGGGCCAGCCCCTGCTTGATATAACCGAGTTGAACAAGAGGCAGGACGCCATCGAGTGGTTTGCCGCTAATACCCTGGCGCGCCGCCAGGTTATATCTTCTTTAGGCGATGTCGCCGACATCGAGCGCTTGATTAACCGCGTCAAGAGCGGCATTGCCCTCCCCCGCGAGCTAATCGCCCTCCGCCGCAGCCTGGAGGCAATACCCAAAATCGGTGAGATCTTAAAGCCGATAGGCTGGCTCAAAAAGGAGCTAAAGCCCTGCCCCGAGGTGGTGGCGTTGATTGCTAAAGCCATCGTGGAACAGCCGGGAATCCTTGATGAGGGCGGGGTGATAAGAAAGGGCTTCTCCGAGGAGCTGGATAACTTGCGCCAGTCGTCTAAAAACGCCAAGCAGTATTTAGCCGATTTAGAGCGCAAGGAAAGGGGAAAGACGGGAATAAAGTCGCTCAAGGTGGGCTTCAACAAGGTCTTCGGCTACTATATTGAGGTCTCCAAGCCCAACCTGTCTCAGGTGCCCCCGGACTATATCCGCAAGCAGACGCTGGTCGGGGGTGAGCGTTTCTTCACCCCGGAGCTTAAGGAATATGAGTCGTTGATTTTAAACGCCCAGGGTAGAATCGCCGAGCTTGAGGCCCAGCTTTTCCGCCAGGTATGCGGCCAGGTGGGGGCATCGTATGAGCGCATCTCGGCTTCAGGGCTGGCTTTAGCCGATATCGATGTTTTCTCCAGCCTGGCCGAGGTCGCCGTGCGCTACGGCTACGTCCGCCCCAAACTGACCACGGACAACACCATAGACATCTCAGGAGGGCGCCACGCCGTGGTGGAGAGGACCCTGGACGAAAACAGCTTCGTCCCCAACGATACCTTTCTCTCCAACGATGACGCCCAGCTTATCGTCCTTACCGGCCCCAACATGTCGGGCAAATCGACCTACCTCAGGCAGGCCGCCTTGATTGTGCTATTGGCCCAAGTCGGCAGTTTCGTCCCCGCTGCCTCGGCCACCATCGGTCTGGTAGACCGCATCTTCACCCGCATCGGCGCCCGGGAAGACCTGCCCGCGGGGCAGTCCACCTTCATGGTGGAGATGGTGGAGACGGCCAACATTTTGAATAACGCCACCCCCCGCTCCCTGATTATCTTAGATGAAATCGGGCGGGGCACCAGCACCTATGACGGGCTTTCCATCGCCCGCGCCGTCGCCGAGTATATCCATTCTTATCCCAGGCTGGGCGCTAAGACCCTCTTTGCCACCCACTACCACGAGCTGGTGGAGCTGGCCAATTTCTTACCCCGGGTCAAGAACTTCAACGTTGCCGTCGCCGAGGATAAGGGAGAGGTCACCTTTTTATACAAGATTGTCCCCGGCGGCGTTGACCGGAGCTACGGCATCCATGTGGCTAAATTAGCCGGACTGCCCAAATCGGTGGTGCACCGCGCCAGTGAAGTCCTGGCCGAATTAGAGGACGGCAGCCGCCAGGCTTCGGTCAGGCGCCGTAAGAAGGCGGCACCACAGCAGTTGCCGTTATTGGGGCAAAAGTCGCCGCTTTTTGAGGAACTAGAGAAGCTGGACATTAACTCGTTGACACCATTGGAAGCATTAAACAAACTCTACGAGCTACAGAAGAAAGCCAAGGAAGGAGAACAGAGATGAAAATTTTAGCTGTTTCCTGCAGTCCCCGGAAGAAGGGGAACACCGAGATTCTTTTGGGTGAGGCGCTCCAGGGAGCTAAGGCCGAGGGCGCCGAGATAGAGCTGTATA
Source organism: Dehalococcoidia bacterium (assembly GCA_011176635.1). Lineage (GTDB taxonomy): Bacteria > Chloroflexota > Dehalococcoidia > Dehalococcoidales > BS750m-G39 > DUEC01. Next base: position 13,715 of record DUEC01000004.1, read on the forward strand.
GCGTATCGGGCAAGAACATCCAGCCCTGCGACGGCTGTTGGACCTGCATGAAGGACGGCCAGTGCCACATCAAGGACGATATGCAGGAGCTATACGATAAGCTTTTGGCCGCCGACGGCATCATCTTCGGCACGCCGATATACTTCTACGCCATGACCGCCCAGGCCAAGACGGTAATGGACCGCTCCATGCCCCTGGGACACCCCGATAGGAACCTGGCCAACAAGGTGGGCGGCGTTATCGCCGTCGCTGGCAGTATGGGGCTTAGCGACGCGTTGAAGGACTGGTATTTCTATATCGTCAGCCACCGCATGCTGCCGGCCAGCTTTGTCGCTGGTTACGGCGGGGCTAAGGGCGATGTCAACAAGCTGGAGAAGGGCCGGCAGGCGGCTAGAGACCTGGGGCGGCAGATGGTGAAGCTGGTGGAGAAGAAGTTTGAGTACCCGCCTGAGTTCGCGAGCCCTCCCATCGCCTACGGGACGCATACTTTTTAGGGGGGGGGATTTAAAAAAGAGGGGGGAGGGGGGTACTGAGTCGTGTGATTCTTTATTTGGAGCTTCCTTTCGCTAACTCTTTCCTCTTCTGAATGTTTTTGAGCGCCTTTTCTGCAGATTTACGAACGCCCTTATCCACATCATTCAGAGCCTGAGTAAGGGGTTCTACCGCTCTTGCATCGCCTATTTTTCTAAGAGCATCTGCTGCTATGTGCCGAATGTTCTTATTTACATCATTCAGAGCTTGGATGAGGGCTACTCCCGCTACCGGGTCTCCTATCCGTTCAAGCGCTCGCACCACTGCCAATCGAACTGTATCGCTTTCGTCGTTCAGAGCCTGAGCGAGGCATTGAGCTGCTCTTGCATCCCCTATTCTTTCAAGTTCCTCTGCTGCTATGTATCGAACATTTTCGTCTTTATTATCCTTGAGAATCTGACCAAGAGGTTCTATCGGTTGCTCAGTACTTTCCCAGAGGGCGCGACAAGCGGCATCACTCACCGACAGTTCCATGAGATCGATAAAATTTAGTCTCCCTCTAATGCTATTAAAACCATCCAGTCGTGCCTTAATTATCGCCTCTATTGCGCTTTTGTCACCAATTTGCTTGAGTGCATCGATAACACTGAAGCATACATCGTAGGTAGTGTCATGGTTTTCAAGAATTTTGGCTAGACCTTCAACATCTCTTGTTTCTTTTAGTTTCTCTATATTAGATATTCCCATTTCCAACACCTCCTTTCTGTTTTACCTAAATTATAACCCCATCTGTCAACTTTTGTTGCCCTCTCTGTTTACACGGGGACACAGGGGGTGAGGTTACCTTAAAAAACCTATAAATGCGGTTTGCACAGAATCTCTTTGATTTTGAGGTCAAAGAAGTCGTGGGTGTTGGCCGGCTTCATCACCACGGCGGTATCGGCGCCGCGGCCGCTGCCGGCAATAGCGATAATATCCTCATCGGTGCGCACCAGCCCGCTATCGGCGGCCATCATGGCTATCTCGCAGACCACCTTTATCCCCTGCCCGAAGATGCGCAGGGTATCGGCGATTACCTCTCCCAGGACGAACATATTGTATTTGTTGCGCATGGCCCGGCTCAAGCCCCCCAGCGAGTGGGTGGTGGTGAGGACGGTGCCCCCTTTGGCCTCAACGATTTTGCGGTTCTCCTCGGTGAATTCCTGGGTATCGGGCTGGCGCATGCCGGTAACGTGGGTTACCACGATGACCCTCGATTTCTTAAAAACTTCCATAGCCCTGACCGCGGTATCGCCCACGGTGGAGGCGACCACTATGGTCTTTATACCCAGCGCCTCCGCCCGCTCTTTGGCAATGCTTAGTGTCTCCTCGGTATTACCGCTGCCCGGCTCTTCAAAGTAGACCGTTTTTAGTTCCATTTCTTCCCGTCTCCTGCTAAAATTTTGCCGCTGGTTTTTACATTATACTACATTGCCTGGCTATAGGGAGTGTGGTATAGTTTAGCCATAGTGGCCGCCAAGATTGAAACCATTCCTGAAGGCACGGTTACCTCGCCTGAGGGTTTTTTGGCCGGTGCCACCAGCGCCGGGATAAATAAAAACGCCACTGGTAAATTAGACCTCGCCGTCCTCTTTTCCGAGACGCCCTGCCTGGCGGCGGCCCTGTTTACTGACAGCAGACTCAAGGCAGCCCCGGTGGTCTTGTCCCAGCAGAGGCTAAAAAAGGGGAGGGCGGGGGCGGTGGTGGTCAATAGCGGCTGTGCCAATGCCTTCACCGGTGAAGAGGGTTATGCCCACGCCGCCGAGATGGCGGAGCTAGCCGCCGAGGGCATCGGGCTGGCGCCTGAGGACGTCCTGGTGGCCAGCACCGGCGTCATCGGTACCCCCTTGCCCATGGAGCGCATCAGGAGCGGCCTGGAGCGGATAGTCCTTTCCGGCGACGGCGGTCACGAGCTGGCTAAGGCAATAATGACCACCGATACCATTCCTAAGGAAATAGCGGTCAGGGTAAAGGCGGGGGACAGCCGGTTTACCATTGGCGGGGTGGCTAAGGGCTCGGGGATGATTCATCCCGACCTGGCAACCCTGCTCTGCTTCCTCACTACCGACGCCGCCTTGGAGAAGGGCTTTATCAAAAAGGCGCTAAAAGAAGCGGTGGAGGCGTCCTTTAACATGGTCTCTATTGACGGCGATACCAGCCCCAATGACATGGTGCTGTTGATGGCTAACGGGCGTGGGGGCAGTGTTCCCGCCGACGCCTTTGAACAGGCATTGGAGCAGGTCTGCGTCTACCTGGCAAAATCTATTGCTGGTGACGGCGAGGGGGCGACCAAACTCGTTGAGGTAACTGTCGCTGGCGCCGCCAGCCGGCTTGAGGCCAGAACGGCGGCTAAGGCGGTGGTAAGCTCTTCCTTGGTCATGGCGGCCGTCCACGGCGCTGACCCTAACTGGGGGCGGATTGTGGCCGCGGTGGGGCGGAGCGGGGTGAAGGTGGAAGAGACTAAGCTCGACCTTTCTATCGGCGAAATCCCGGTGCTAAAGGCGGGCAGCCCCCTGCCCTTTGACAAGCGGGCTTTAGTCCAGCGGCTCAAGGGGAAAGAGGTAGCAATAAGCCTGAACTTCAACCTGGGCTCCGGTCAAGCTACCGCCTGGGGTTGCGACCTCTCTGAAGAATATGTAACTATTAATAGTCAGTATATGACCTGATGACTGGGGGGTAGAAAATTGGGCAAGGTTATTGTGGTCAAGCTCGGTGGCGCCACCCTGGGCAGCCACGATACCGCTATTGAGGACATCGTCAAGCTCCAGCAGCAGGGCAGGTCGCTGGTGGTAGTCCACGGCGGCGGCAAGGTGATAACCGACTGGCTGGAAAAGCAGGGGATTGCCACCCGCTTTATCAACGGCGAGCGGGTCACCGATGAGGTCACCCTCGAGGTGGTGGTGGCGGTGCTGATAGGGGTGGTCAATAAGGAGATCGTGGCCGATATCAACGCTAAAGGTGGGATGGCGGTTGGCATCAGTGGCGTTGACGGGGCTTTTATTCAGGGCAAAATCAAGGACGTGGAGCTGGGTTACGTGGGCACGGTAGCCAAAGTGAACCCCGCGCCCCTGGAGCCGCTTTTGAAGTACGGCTATGTGCCGGTGGTGGCTCCGGTCAGCCTTAATGCCGGCAAGCCGGAGAAGGCGCCCAAGCTGCTCAATATCAACGCCGATGCCGTGGCTGGCGAGATTGCCGCCGCTATCGGTGCCGAGAGGCTTATCTTCCTGACCGACGTGGTCGGTATCAGCGACCAGTCGGGCAATCTGCTGTCTCAGCTTTCGCCCGATGAAGCCGAGGCCCTTTTGGCTTCAGGGGTGGCTTCGGGGGGGATGATTCCCAAGGTCAAAGCCTGCTTGAGAGCCCTGTCGGCCACGGCCACGGCTTGCATCATCGATGGGCGGCAGTCTCATGCCCTGCTCAATGAAATAGAGGGTAAGGGTGGCGGTACTACCATAAGGAAGTAAATAGATAAGGAGAGTTTAGTTAAAACCAGACGGGAGAACTAAGAATGACTGACTGGCAGGAGTTAGAAAAAGAATACTATATGCAGACCTTTGAGCGTGTCCCCTTGACCATAGTCAGGGGGGAGGGGGCGCGGGTCTGGGATGATAAGGGAGGCGAGTACCTTGACTTTGTTGCCGGCTGGGCGGTCAATAGCCTGGGGCACTGCCACCCGGTGGTGACCAAAGCGCTCACCGAGCAGGCGCAGATGCTCATCCAGACCTCCAACCAGTTCTACACTGTTCCTCAGCTTCGCTTTGCCCAGCTCCTGGTGGAAAACAGCTGTCTGGACAAGGTATTCTTTGCCAACAGCGGCGCTGAGGCCAATGAAGGAGCCATAAAGCTGGCCCGCCGTTACGGACAGCTTAAATTAAACGGAGCCTACGAGATTATCACCACCTCGGGTTCCTTTCACGGCCGCACTCTGGCTATGGTGGCGGCTACCGGTCAGCCCAAATTTCAGCAGTCCTATCCTCCCCTCCCCACCGGCTTTGTCAATGTGGAGTATAATAATATTGAGGCCATAAAGTCGGCCACCACCGAGCGCGTCTGCGCCGTGATGGTGGAGCCCATCCAGGGGGAGGGTGGGGTCAACCTGCCCGACGATGGCTATCTGCCGGCCCTACGAAAGTGGTGCGACCAGAAGGGCATTCTGCTCATTCTGGACGAAATTCAGACCGGCATCGGCCGGACGGGGACACTCTTCGCCTACGAGCAATATGGCCTTGAACCTGATATAATGACCCTGGCCAAGGGTCTGGCCAGCGGCGTGCCCATCGGGGCTGTTCTGGCCAAAAACAGTTCGGCGGTGTTCGCCGCCGGTGAGCACGGTTCTACCTTTGGCGGCAATCCTTTAGCCTGTGCCGCTGGCTATGCCGTGGTAAAATTCGTTATCGATAATGATATCGCCGGCAGGGCAAAAGAGGTGGGGCAGTATCTTATCAAGGGGTTGGAAGGGATGAAGAAGAAGTTCCCCTTCGTTACCGAGGTTCGGGGGCGGGGGCTGTTGGTGGCTATGGAGTTTGATAGCGATATTGCCCAGCCGCTGGTGATGGCTTGCCTGGAGCGGGGCTTGCTGGTCAACAAGCTCAAGCCCAACGCCCTGCGCTTTATGCCCCCTCTCATCATCGGCAAGAGCGAGGTTGATGAGGCGCTGGGCATTTTAGACGGCGCCCTATCCAGCGCTATCAGCTAAAGACAACATTTCAGCTTTGACTAGATGATTTTAAGTTTAAGGGAGGTTTTTAAGCGTGGCAGATAAAGTGGTACTGGCTTACAGCGGCGGCTTGGATACCTCGGTGGCTATCAGGTGGCTTAAAGAGAAGCACAACCTGGACGTTATCGCCTTCAGCGTTGATGTCGGCACTGAGCCCGACTTCCCGGCAATTCGGGAGAAGGCGCTGAAAATCGGCGCGGTGAAGGCGCTGGTCAGCGACGCCAGAAAGGCTTTTGTCGACGAGTTTGTTTTTCCGGCGCTTAAAGCCGGCGCCGTCTATCAGGGAAGGTATCCGCTATCGACGGCTCTGGCTCGCCCGCTGATGGCGAGATTGCTGGTGGAAACGGCTATCAAAGAGGGGGCGAAAGCGGTCGCCCACGGCTGCACCGGCAAGGGCAACGACCAGGTGCGGTTTGATGTCAGCGTGGCTGGTCTGGCTCCCGAGCTTAAGATTCTGGCTCCGGCTCGTGACTGGGGTATGACCCGGGACGAGACCATCCAGTACGCCCAGCGCCACGGCATCCCCCTGCCGATTACGGCGGAAAGCCCCTATTCTATAGACCAGAACCTCTGGGGGCGGAGCATTGAGTGCGGGGTTATGGAAGACCCCTGGCTTGAGCCTCCCGATGATGCCTTTCTCTGGTTAGGACCGCTGGAAAAAACGCCAGGTAAACCGGAATATATTGAGATTGGTTTTGAAAAGGGCATACCGGTGGCAGTGGACGGGCGCAAAATGGACGGCATTGCCCTTATCCAGCGCTTAAACGAGCTGGCCGGTAAGCACGGCGTGGGCAGGATTGACTATATTGAGGATAGGGTCGTCGGCATAAAGTCGCGGGAGGTATACGAGACCCCCGCCGCCCTGGTGCTCCTGCAGGCGCATCAGGACTTGGAGGCGATGACTTTGTCTAAGGAACAGCGGCGCTTCAAGCAGATGGTGGCTGGCGAGTACGCCGACCTTATCTATAACGGCCTCTGGTTCACCTCCTTCCGGGAAGACCTGGAGGCTTACGTTGAGTCTTCCCAGAGCTTCGTCAGCGGCACGGTGAGGCTTAAGCTGTTCAAGGGGAGCTGTCAGGTGGTGGGGCGGAAGTCCCCTTACTCTTTGTACCGCCATGACCTGGCTACCTATGACAAGGGGGATGTCTTCGACCAGAGCGCCTCCCCCGGTTTCATCCACATCTGGGGACTGCCGGCCCGCACCCAGGCACAGGTGCAGGGGAAGAAGAAAAAGGGAGGAAGCAAATGAGCCATATAAGGGGTCGCTTTAAAAAGAAGGCCGATAAACTGGTAAACGAATACACGGCTTCTATTCCCTTTGACTGGCGCCTCTACCCCTACGACATTGCCGGCAGTATCGCCCACGCCCGCATGCTGGCCAGGCAGGGCATAGTCCCGGCCAAAGAGGCGGAGACCATTATCAAGGCTTTAAGCGCCATCAAGGAGGAGATTGAGCGGGGCGAGTTCCAGTTCAAGACAGAGCTGGAGGACATCCATATGAATATCGAAGCCCGGCTGATAGAGAAGGTGGGGGAGGTGGGGGGCAAGCTCCATACCGCCCGCTCCCGCAACGACCAGGTAGCTTTTGCCATGCGCCTCTTCGCCAAAGACGCTATCGCCAACACCCTGGTCGTGCTGGCAGAGCTACAGCGGGCGCTCATCGCCCTGGCCGAAGCCAATAAAGGGGTAATCATCCCCGGCTACACCCATCTGCAGCCGGCACAGCCGCTCCTGCTGGCGCACCACCTGCTGGCCTATTTCGAGATGCTCCAGCGCGATACTACCCGCTTCCTCGATTGCCTCAAGCGCACCGATGTTATGCCCCTGGGCAGCGGCGCCCTGGCCGGCGTCGCCTACAAGAATATTGACCGCCAGTTCCTGGCTAAAGAGCTGGGTTTCGGACAGCTCAGCCAGAACAGCCTGGACGCTGTCTCGGACCGGGATTTTGTCCTGGAGTATGAGGCGGCGGCGAGCTTTTGCATGATGCACCTCTCCCGGCTGGCCGAGGAGGTTATCCTCTGGTCTTCCGCCGAGTTTGATTTTATCGAGCTTGACGAGGCTTATGCCACCGGCTCCAGCATCATGCCCCAGAAGAAGAACCCCGATGTCGCCGAGCTGGCGCGGGGCAAGGCAGGACGGGTCTACGGCAACCTGATGGCACTGCTGACCACGATGAAGGCTCTCCCCCTTGCCTATAACCGCGACCTGCAGGAAGACAAAGAGGGCTTCTTTGACACCGTTGACTGCCTGCTATCTACCCTAGAGGTATTTACCGGCCTGGTCAAGACTCTAAAGGTCAACGCGGAGAGCGCCCGGCGGGCGCTGGAGCGTGGCTATATCCTGGCCACCGACCTGGCCGACTATCTGGTCAAAAAGGGTGAAGCCTTCCGCACCGCCCATGAGATAGTAGCTAAGCTGGTGAGCTACGCCGAGAAAAAGGGTAAGCCTCTGCTTAAACTCAGCCTGGCTGAGTACCAGAAGTTCTCCCCGTTATTTGCCCAGGACGTCTACTCCGTTACCCTGGAATCGTCTATTGCCGCCCGTGATGTCGCTGGCGGCACCGCCCCCAGACGGGTGGAGAAAGCGCTGGCGGCAGCCAAGAAAACGCTCGGAGATTCCAAGAGTGGAAGCTAAGCCCCAGGTAAAGCTGGCCCCGTCTATCCTCTCCGCCGATTTCGCCCGCCTCGGCGAGCAGGTAACTGCCGCCGCCAAGGCCGGCGCTGACTATATCCATGTCGATGTTATGGACGGGCAGTTCGTGCCCCAGATAACCATCGGCGCCCCGGTGGTGGCCGCCCTTCGCAAGTGGACCGACCTGCCCCTAGATGTCCACCTCATGATTCAAACACCGGAGAAGCAAATCGCTCAGTTTGCCGATGCCGGCGCTGATATTATCACCGTTCATGTTGAGGCCTGCCCCGGGCTCCAGCAAATAGTCCGGGAGATTAAGGGGTTGGGGGTCAAGGCGGGGGTATCTCTCAACCCGGAGACGCCCTTAGACTCGCTCAGCGAAGTCCTGCCCGCCCTGGACTTAGTCCTGGTGATGACGGTCAATCCCGGCTACGGCGGACAGCCCTTTATTGAGTCCACGCTGGACAAGATAGCTAACCTGAGGGCTGAATTGGACGAAAAAGGCCTGGCGGCCGAGCTGGAGGTGGACGGCGGCATCAATGCCCGCGTTGCGCCCAGGGTAGTAAAGGCGGGGGCCAGGGTGCTGGTGGCGGGGGCAGCCGTCTTTGCCTCAGGGCAGACGGTGGAAAAAGCCCTCAAGGAATTAAGGGCTAGCCTGTCTTAGCCAGCTTGTGCTGACTGCGCAGGCATCGGGTGCACAGGTTCAGCCGTTTGGGCTTGCCATCTATAACCAGGGTAACCGGGTGAATATTGGGCACCCAGCTACGCTTGGTATGGCGTTTAGAGTGGCTTATATTATGGCCGAATTGGGGCGTTTTGCCACATAGGTCGCACTTCAAAATCTTTTCTCCTTTGACTAACGAACAAATTTAGGGTAGAATTCCGTTCACAATGTTAGCATAGCCAGGCGATTCTGGCAAGGACGGTCTTTGAAGATGGGGAAAGCCAGTTCTATTACCGGGCGGGACTTAAAGGAAATGATTGCCGCCGCTACTGCCTGGTTGGAGAAGAGCGCCGCCGATATTGATGCCCTGAACGTCTTTCCGGTGCCTGATGGAGATACCGGTACCAATATGCTGCTTACCATGCGTTCCACGGTGGAGGAAGCCTATCGGGCCCCCAATAATAGCGCTTCAGGCGTGGCTCGGGCTATGGCTAAAGGGGCACTGGTGGGGGCGCGGGGTAATAGCGGGGTAATCCTGTCGCAGATTTGGAGTGGTCTGGCCCAGGGTCTGGCCGATAAGGAATCGGTTAACGGCGCCGAGCTGGCCGACGCCTTGATCAAGGCGTCGGAGGTGGCTTATAAAGGGTTGAGCAACCCCGTGGAAGGGACTATCCTCACCGTGGTCAGGGAGGCGGCATCGGCCGCCAAGGAGCATGCGGCTACGGGAGGCGATGACGTGGTATCGGTTTTGGAGGCTGCCGCTGATGCCGCTAAGGAGTCGGTGGCTAACACCCCCACCCTGCTGCCGGTATTGATGGAGGCGGGAGTGGTGGATGCCGGGGGGCAGGGCCTGTATACCATCCTGGAGGGCTCTCTCCACTACCTTAAAGGCGAGGTGGAGCAGTTGAAGCTGCGCCGCCCCTGGATGATAGCCAGCAGCGTGCCCCTGACGGCAAAAGTGCCCCAGATGGCCGCCGCCGATGAGGTGCCCTACGGCTATTGCACTAACTTCGTCATTCAAGGAGAAAGGCTTGAGCCCGATAAACTTAGGAAGAGGCTGGAAAAGCGGGGGCAATCGGTGATTGTGGTTGGTGATGAATCGGCGGTCAGGGTCCATATTCATACCTTAGACCCCGGCGATATTATGAGCTTCGTTGTTCCTCTGGGGACTCTGCACGAGATAAATATACGTAATATGGATGAGCAGTACCGGGACTTCCTGGAGATGCAGAAAGAAAGGATGCCCGCCGTTGAGATAGCTATCGTGGTGGTGGTGGTCGGGGAGGGCTTGAGCAATGTTTTTGCCAGTCTGGGGGCTACCTTTATCGTGCCCGGCGGGCAAACGATGAACCCCAGTACCAAGGACCTGCTCCAGGCGGTGGAGGCGGTGCCTTCGGAGAAGGTTATTCTTTTGCCTAATAACAAGAATATAGTGCTCACCGCTAACCAGGTCCAGTCTTTGACCAAAAAAACGGTCAAGGTGGTGCCCACTAAAACAATCCCCGAGGGGGTGGCGGCGCTTTTAGCCTTTGATTATGAGGCTGACCTGGAAGCCAACGTCCAGAGCATGGAAAAGGCGCAGTCGGCGGTCAAGTCTATCGAGGTTACCCGGGCGGTACGCCCCACCCGGCTGGGCGGGCTGGATATCAAGAAGAAACAGGCCATCGGCTTCCTTGATGGAGACCTGGTGGCGGTGTCCGATAAGGCGGAGGATGTCCTCACTGAGGTGCTTGATAGGGTAAACCTGGATGTGGCCGAGGTGGTTACCATCTACCACGGGGCTGATACCAATTCCACCGAGGCGGAGAAGGTCGGTACCACCGTCCGCGAGAAGTATCCTCAGCTTCAGGTTGAGGTGGTCCAGGGCGGTCAGCCTCACTATAACTATATCGCTTCTGTAGAGTAGAAGGGGAGGGTTCTATTATGACGGTTAAGATTGTCACCGATAGTCTGGGTGACATACCCTCCGGGGTGGCTGAAGAGTTGGGGATTACCGTAATCCCGATAAACGTTATCTTCGGTACCATAAATTACCGTGACGGCGTTGACCTGACCACGGAGCAGTTCTACGATAAGCTGGCGGCCAGCAAAACCTTTCCCACCACCATCGTGCCTCCCCTGGGCAGGTTCGCCGATACCTATGATAGGGTGGCTGAAGAGAGCAAGGAGATTGCCGTCATTACCAGTTCCCATAAGCTCAGCGCCAGCCATGAAACTGCCGTGCTGGCCAAGGAGCGGATGAAGCGCCAGTGCCGGGTGGAGGTTATTGATTCCCTATCGGTGGTTATGGCGCAGGGGCTGATAGTTATCGCGGCGGCTAAGGCGGCCCAGAGCGGGGCTAAGATGGACAAGGTGCTGGATATAGCCCGCCAGAACATTCCCCGGGCGGATGTCCGCATGGCCTTTGATACCCTGGAATACCTCAGGCGGGGCGGGCGCATCGGCAAGGCGAAGGCTTTCCTGGGAACGGTGCTCAAGGTGACCCCGATACTGGGCTTGAAAGACGGCGAGGTCTATCCCTTTGACCGGGAGCACTCCCGGGCCAGAGCCATAGACTACCTGTACGACTTCGCCGCCGGCTTTTCCCGCATCGAAGAGATAGCCGTGGAGGATGCCACCACCCCCGATGAAGCCGATGAATTGTGTGAGCGCATTGGCGCCGATTTTCCCAAGGCGCCTATCTACCGCTCCAAGGTAGGCCCGGTAATCGGGGCGCATGTCGGCCCCCGCGTCCTGAGTGTAGCCGTGCTCGGGGATAAATAGTCGTGTCCGTCAGAATCGTTGCCGACAGCGTGGCTGATTTGCCACCTGAAGTGGTTGAGGAGCTGGGGATTACCGTGATTCCACTGGTTATCCGCTTCGGCACAGAAGTCTATCACGATGGCGTTGACCTCACTGCCGACGAGTTCTATAAGAAGCTGCAGACCAGCAAGTTCTTTCCCTCGACCTCGGTGCCGGCGCCGGCAACCTTTACCCAAGCCTATGACCGGCTGGCTGAAGAAGCGGATGAAATCCTGGTTATTACCCTCAGCTCTAAATTCAGCGCTATCTATGGGGTGGCGTTAAAAAGCGTGGGGATGATGCAGAATAAGTGTCGGGTGGAAGTATTTGATTCAGAGTGGGCTACCACCGCCGAGGGGTTCATCGTTATGGCCGCGGCTGAGGCGGCCAAAGCCGGTGCCAGCCTTGACCAGGTTATAGAGGCAGCCCGTAAGACCATTCCCCGCGTTGATTTTCTGGCTGCCTTTGATACCCTGGAGTACCTGAGGCGGGGCGGGCGCATCGGCAAGGCGCAGGCTTTCCTGGGGTCGATGCTCAAGATTAATCCCCTGGTCACCCTGAGGGAAGGCGTGGTTGAGCCGGCGGGCAGGACCCGCTCCCGGGCTAAGGCCATAGACCGCCTCTATGCCTTTGCCGCCGGCTATGCCCATATTGAGCGGATGGCGGTGGAGAATACCGCTTGCCCTGAAGACGCCGAGGCGCTGCTGGAACGGCTCGGCGCTATATATCCCAGAGAGAGAATCTATCGCTCCCGGATGACGCCAGCCATCGGCACCCATACCGGGCCCGGCCTTTTGCTGGTATCCGTGCTGGGAGACAAGAAGTAATCAGCTTGGCAATGGAGACCGAGACGTGTCCATGAATGTTGAGTCTCTGCGTAAGATTCTCCAGCTTGAGCGGGAAAAGGGTTATACCGATACCGCCGTCATCGGCGGGCTGGACAGGTTCCTGCACCGCTGGGCCGGCCAGGCCCTGGAATCGATAACCAACCCCCAGCTTTTGAGCCACTTCCGCCGGCTCCGCTTAGACGATTCCAAGTATGCCTCTCTGGCCAAACCGCGGCGGGAAAGGTGGCTGGAGGGGGTGCTCGAGTTTCTCTCCGAGATAGAGCGCAGCGAGGGTGAAAAGATTGAGGCCAGCCCGCCGAAGAAAAGTGTTGTGTCCCCCGCCCCCCGCCGGCGCCCTTCAGCAAGACAGGAAGCAGCCGGTGAGTCTCTGGATGCCCCCATCACCGCGCTGCGGGGGGTCAGCACCAGTCTGGCGGCTAAGTTCAAGCGTCTGGGGGTGGCCACGGTTCGCGACCTGCTCTATTTCTTCCCCCACCGCCACCTTGACTACAGCCAGAGGAAGTATATCTCCCAGCTCAGCGAGGGCGAGGAGCCGACCATTGTCGCCAATGTCTGGCAGGCCCAGGTGACCATGCTGGGGGGTCGGCGGGGCACCGAGGCTATTGTCGGCGATGAGACGGGCAATGTGAGGGTGGTCTGGTTCAACAACCCCTACCTGGCCAAGAACCTGCCCACCAATGCTAAGGTGGTGCTCAGCGGCAGGGTGAGCCTTTTCGGCGGGCGGCACGTTTTTGAATCTCCAGAGTGGGAGCTGTTGGAGGATAAGGAGCTGGTTCATACCGGGCGCCTGGTGCCTATTTACCCCCTGACTCAGGGACTCAAGCCCCGGCAGGTGCGGAAATTGATGAAAGGGGTGGTCGACCGCTGGGCAGGGCAGGTGGCGGACTTTCTGCCCGCCGGATTGATTAAGCGGCGCAAACTGCTGGAGCTTCCCCGGGCGATAATGCAGGCCCACTATCCCGATGACGCGGAGGCAAGAGAAAGCGCCAGGCACCGCCTAGCCTTTGACGAGCTCTTTCTCCTGCAGTTGGGGGTGCTGGGCAGAAAGTACGACTGGCAGGAAAGCCAGCCGGGCAACCCCTTTACCGCCGATACGGCGGTGCTGGATATCTTCTTGAAGTCCTTGCCTTTCCAGCTGACCGGGGCCCAGCAAAAAGTGCTCAAAGAATTACTGGCCGATTTGGAGAAGCCGAGGCCGATGTCCCGACTGCTTCAGGGGGAGGTGGGCAGCGGCAAGACGGTGGTGGCCACGGCGGCTCTGCTTGTTGCCGCCGCCAATGGCTATCAGGGGGCGTTCATGGCGCCGACCGAGATTCTGGCCGAACAGCACTTCACCAATGTCAGCCAGCTCCTCTCCCGGGCCGGCAAACAGGTGGCCGAAGAGGAAAACCTCCGTAGTTTCTCCAGCCTGCTTTCTAAGCCGCTTACGGTGGCGCTGCTTATCGGCGACATAAAACAGGCGCGGAAGCAGGAAATCCAGCAGCGTATCAGCGCCGGTGAGATAGATATTGTTATCGGGACTCACGCCCTTATTCAGAAAGAAGTCGGCTTCCAGGGCTTGAGTCTGGCCGTGGTTGACGAACAGCACCGCTTTGGTGTCGCCCAGCGCTCGGCGCTGCGGCAGAAGGGGTTTAACCCCCATGTGCTGGTGATGACGGCTACCCCCATCCCCCGCACTTTAGCTCTGACCCTTTATGGCGACCTTGACCTCTCGGTCATCGATGAGCTTCCCCCGGGCCGGCAGGTGGTCAAGACGCGCTGGCTCAAGCCGGCGCAGAGGGACAGCGCCTATGAGTTTTTGAGCCGCCAGGTGGCTCAAGGGCGGCAGGCGTTTATTATCTGTCCCCTGGTTGAGGAATCGGAGGTGATTCAGGCTAAGGCGGCGGTGGCGGAGTACCAGCGCCTCTCCGGCGAGGTCTTCCCCGACCTGAAGCTGGGCTTGATTCACGGGCGGATGTCGGCGGCGGAGAAGGACGAGGTAATGCACCGCTTTCGCTCCGGTGAGCTGGAGGTTTTGGTATCGACGCCGGTGGTGGAGGTGGGTATAGATGTGCCCAATGCCACCGTGATGCTGGTGGAAAGCGCCGACCGTTTCGGCTTATCCCAGTTGCACCAGTTCCGCGGCCGGGTGGGCAGGGGCAGCGAGCAGAGCTACTGCATGTTGTTGGCCGAGAACCCGTCTGAGATAGGCAGAGAACGCCTGGATATAATTGAGAAGACTCAAGACGGCTTTCAGCTGGCTGAAGAGGACCTGAAGCTGAGGGGGCCGGGGGAGTTCTTCGGCACCCGCCAGAGCGGGCTTCCCGACCTGCGCATGGCCAGGCTCTCCGACGTCAAGCTTTTGGAGTTAGCCCGCGCCGAGGCGATAAAGCTCTTTGAGAATGACCCCGGCTTGAAGAAATCCGAGCATACCCTTTTGGCTAAGGAATTGGGGCGGGTCTGGCAGCCGGGTGGGGAGTTGAGCTAGGGATGTGGAGTAGCAGACAATAAGGGGTGTTTAAGAGGGGCGCTAGCCCCTCTGCTTGAAAAAATTCCCCCCTAGAGTATATAGGGTTGACCTTTAAAGTGAAATATGTGTTATAATCTAGGCATAGATTAAAGCAAAAGCCCACAAGAGCCTTGCTTAGCCTGCAAGCCTGTTTTAGGGGATTTGCCGGGTTTTTGTTTTAAAAAGGAGGGAAAGGACTTGAAAGGAACGATAAAAAAGCTCATCCGGGACAGGGGCTTCGGCTTCATCACTGCCGAAGACGACAAGGAGGTCTTCTTCCACCGCTCCGATTTAGCTGAAGCGGACTTTGATACCATGGAAGAAGGCGCCAGCGTGGAGTTCGAACTGGAAAGCGGTGCCAAGGGACCGCGGGCGGTTAAAGTAAAAGTGACTGACTAAAGCGAATAAGGGGGTAGCGTGTTAACGGTAACGGCGCAGGCTGCAGAAAAGTTAAGAGAAGCTATTCAGGCTCAGACGCAAGACCCCGAGATAGCCATCAGGCTTGTCCCCTCCACTTCTAAGCCCAACCAGCTAGGCATGGCGTTGGACAAGGAAAAGGAGGGCGACCAGGTGGTGGAGAGCGAAGGGGCCAAGGTCTTATTCATCAGCTCTGAGCTGTCTCAGGCGCTTGATGGGATGGTCATTGATTGCCAGGAAACCCCCGAGGGCGTGCAATTCAGTCTAACTAAGCTGGCTGCTGACAGTAAGTAGCCCGGCATTACCCCTCTCCGTCCTTAAATCAAACAGGCGGCTCTTTGGAGCGGTCGTTAAATTGACCGCTTCAGGGAGGAATATCCTCATTGAATTAAAGGCCGAGATTGCTGACGGCATGTCTGCAACGTGCTATAATTTAGGCATAGATGATTAAGCAGAGAATTATCGAGCTGCTGGCGCAGGCGGCGGCTAAAGCCCAGGAATCGGGCAAGCTGCCCCCGGTTGTCTTGCCCGAGATTACGGTAGAGCACCCTCAGAACCCGGAGCACGGCGACTATGCCTCCAGCATCTCGCTGAAATTAGCCCGCGCCACCGGCACCGAGCCGCTTCAAATTGCCAGGGATATAGCCGAGCTTATCGCCCCCAACCCCGAGATTGGCGCCGTCACCGTGGCGCCACCGGGGTTTATTAATTTCACCCTCGGTAATGACTGGCTGACCAGCCAGGTGGACTCAATCATGGCCACCGGCGATGCCTACGGCAATGTTGACCTGGGGCAGGGCAGCCGCGTGCAGCTGGAATTTGTCAGCGTCAATCCTACCGGGCCGCTCCATGTCGGGCATGGCCGCGGGGCTATTCTGGGCAGCACCCTGGCTAATGTCCTGGCGGCTGCCGGCTATAAAGTGGAGAAGGAATACTATATCAACGACGCCGGCAGCCAGATAGACGCTTTTTATCGTTCCCTCTACGCCCGCTACCAGCAGTGCCTGGGCACCGATGCCGAGATGCCCTCCGATGGCTACCTGGGCAAATATATGGTCGACCTGGCCAAGGAGATTATCGCTGAGCAGAAAAAGCGCTTTCTTTCTATGCCCCCGGAAAAGGCGCTACCCGAGCTGGGCAAGATAGGCTTAGCCAAGATGATAGAGCTTATCAAGGACGACCTGGAGCGGTTGGGGGTCAGCTTTGACGTCTGGTTCAGCGAGCAGAGCCTTTTTGATAAAGGGCAGTACCGCAAGGTAATGGCTTTACTAAAGAAAGGCGGCTATATCGGGGAGAGGGAGGGGGCTACCTGGTTTGTCTCCACCGCCCTGGGCGACGACAAGGACAACGTGGTGGTGCGCAGCGACGGCTCTCCAAGCTATTTCGCCTCGGATATTGCCTATCACTATAACAAGTTCCTGGAGCGCAAGTTTGACAAGGTGATTAATATCTGGGGGGCCGACCACCAGGGGCATATTTCGCGGATGAAGGCGGTGGTCAGCGCCCTGGGCATCGCCCCGGAGCGGCTGGAGGTGATAATCTCCCAGATGGTCACCCTGCGCCGCGGGGACGAGCTGGTCAAGGTCTCCAAGCGCAGCGGTGATATCATTACCCTCCGCGAGCTGGTCGATGAGGTCGGCGCCGGTGCCTGCCGCTATTTCTTTGCCGCCCGCTCCGCCGATAGCCAGATGGACTTTGACCTGGAGCTGGCCAAGAAGCAGTCCGCCGATAATCCGGTCTACTATGTCCAGTACGCCCACGCCCGCATTGCCAGCATACTTCGTCTGGCTGAAGATAAGAAGATTGATTACAGTGACGGCGATGTCTCTATGCTCACCGCCGAGCCGGAGCTTACCTTAATCCGCAAGATGCTGCTCCTGTCCGAGGTTATCGAGATGGTAGCCCAGACTCTGGAGCCTCACCACCTGGCTTA
>DUEC01000040.1 GCA_011176635.1 Dehalococcoidia bacterium
GTGGGCTGGGTGGGAAGAAAAACTTAAGGGGAGGGGTAGCAGGTAAATCTAAAGCGATGGAAGCTACTAAAGAAGTAATAGTCAAGACCGAACCCTTCGTCGTCAATTTCGGCCCCGCCCATCCCAGCACCCACGGCGTCTTCCGCATGCGCACCACCCTGGACGGCGAGGTCATCATTGACATGGAACCCGTCTTCGGCTACCTCCACCGCGGCATTGAGAAGCTGGCTGAGGAGAGGACCTACGGCGGCTGTATCCCCTTGACCGACCGCCTGGACTACCTGGCCTCGATGAGCAACAACCTGGCTTACTGCCTGGCGGTGGAGAAGCTGGCCGGGATTGGCGTCCCGGAGCGGGCGGAGTACATCAGGGTGATTATGGCCGAACTCCAGCGCATCGCCAGCCACCTGGTTGCCGTCGGCGCTTTCCTCAACGACTGCGGCGCCTTTATGACCCCTATTCTCTATATGCTCCGCGAAAGGGAGAGGATTTTAGACCTCTTTGACATGGTCTGTGGCCAGCGCCTGACCTATAACTATATGCGGGTCGGCGGCGTCAGCCAGGATATCCCCGAAGAGTTTCTCCCGGCGCTGAAGAAGTTCCTTAAGGAGATGCCGGGCTGGATTAACGAGTACGAGTGGCTGCTCAAAGAGAACGAGATACTGCTGGCGCGCTCCAAGGGCGTCGGCATCCTGCCCAAAGAGCTGGCCATCAATATTTCGGCCAGCGGCCCGGTGCTCCGCGCCAGCGGGGTGAAGTGGGACATCCGCAAGGCCGACCCCTATTCCATCTATGACCGCTTTGATTTTGATATTCCTACCGGCACCGCTGGTGATTGCTACGAACGCTACCGGGTCAGGATTGAGGAGATGCGCCAGAGCCTGCGCATCTTAAAGCAGGCGATGAAGGGCTTACCCGGAGGCGAGGTGAGAAGCCAGGTGCCCCATATTATTTACCCGCCGGCGGGGGAGGCCTACGCTCATATTGAAGCCCCCCGCGGCGAGCTCGGTTTCTACCTGGTCTCGGACGGTTCAATTGCCCCCTATCGTTTCCACGTGCGGGCGCCGACCCTCATCAACCTGACCGCCTTAAGCGATATGATGCGGGGCTGGAAGGTGGCCGACCTTATCCTTATCTTCGGCAGTATCGATATCTGCTTGGCCGAGGTGGACCGATGATGACGATGACAACACTGCCTCCGGACTGGCCGGGCAACTTCTGGGCGCACTGGGCCATATTTGCCGTTATCATCATCGTTTTCGTCCTGCTTATGTTCATGGTCTTCGTCTGGCTTGAGCGCCGGGCGATGGGGATTATGCAGGCGCGTCTCGGGCCCAACCGCGCCGGGCCCTTCGGCATTTTCCAGCCGGCCGCCGACGGCCTTAAAGTGATGCTCAAGGAAGACATCGTTCCGGCTAAGGGCGATAAGGTCGTCCACTGGCTGGCGCCGCTGGTGGCGGTGGTGCCGGTGCTGATGATTTTTGCCGTGGTCCCCTTCCAGGGCGGCGCCATCCTGGCCGACCTCAATATCGGCATTCTGTATGTCGTGGCTATCAGCTCGGTGGCTACGGTGGGGGTGTTTATGGCGGGGTGGGCTTCCAACAACAAGTACTCCCTCCTCGGCGCCATGCGCCAGGTAGCGGCCGTGGTCAGCTACGAGATACCGGTGGTGCTGTCTGTCGTCGGCGTTATATTGCTTACCGGCTCACTCTCCATGCAGCAGATAGTGATGGCTCAGGATGTTCCCTTTATCCTGTTACAGCCGCTGGGCTTTCTCCTCTTTTTCATCGGCGCCCTGGCCGAGATTAACCGCGCCCCCTTCGACCTCATGGAGGCCGACTCCGAGCTCGTGGCCGGCTTTCACATTGAATACTCGGGGATGAAGTTCGCCCTTTTCTATCTGGTGGAATACGGCGAGGCGCTGGCTATCTCGGCCATTGTCACCACTCTCTTCCTCGGCGGCTGGAGGGGCCCCCTCTTGCCCCCCTGGCTCTGGTTCCTGGTCAAGGTCGGGCTGGTATTCTTCGTTATGGTGTGGATAAGGACCACCGTACCCCGGGTTAGAATCGACCAGCTGATGGCGCTAGCCTGGAAGTTCCTCTTCCCCCTGGCCCTGTTGAACCTGGTTATCACCGCCGTCGAGATATTGGCCTGGCCTTCAGTTTCACCCTGGGTGCTGGTGCCGATTAATTTTGCTATCATGATAGTCCTGATACTCCTGTGGTCAAGACTCTTTAAGTTAGGCTGGGGTAGAGTTGAAGTTTGAGCGTTACGGAATAGGCATCGCCAAGGGCTTAGCGGTAACGATAAGGCACCTGCTGAGGCGTCCGGTAACCACCCAGTACCCGGAGCAGAGGCTCAACACCTCGCGCCGGATTCGGGGTAACGAGCTTATCTGGGATAAAGATAAGTGCACCGGTTGCGCTACCTGCGCCAAGACCTGCCCTCAGGGGAGCATTGAGATTGTAACCTCGGTCATGATTGATGAGAATAAATACCAGGTTGAGAAGTTCGAGGTCGATACCGGTTACTGCATCTTCTGTGGCCTGTGTGTGGAGGCCTGCCCCTACGATGCCCTCTTCATGGGCTACGCCTACGAGCGGGCTAAGTATCGGCGGGGGGAGCTGGTGATGGCTAATGAGGCTTTATTAGCCTCGGCGGAGCGCCGGCCCAGCGGTTATGCCCGCCCCCAGGTTGAGGCGGCTCTGCCCAAGCAGTCATTATTGCTGGACAAGGATAGGGGGAAGAGGTAATGGGCGTTGACATTGCCTTCTGGATACTGGCGGTAGTGGGGGTAGGTGCCGCTTTAGCCGTGGTTTCCCTCCGCGATGTCTTCCGGTCGGCCCTGTCCCTGATTCTCTGTTTCCTGGCGGTGGCTGGAATCTATATAACCTTGAGCGCCGACTTCCTGGCGGCGGTGCAGATTTTGATATATGTCGGCGCCATATCGGTATTGATTATCCTGGCTATCATGCTGACCAGGGAAGTCCGGCGGGGCAGCCCCTCGGGCAAACTGCGGATTCCGGCTTTCATCGTTGCCGTATTGTTCTTCGGAGGGGTGGCTTTTGCCCTGCTCAATACTACCTGGCAGGTATCGGGAGCCCCGCCCCTGGAGCCGACCACCCCGGCTATCGCCGAGCTGCTTTTCGGTGAAGGGGGCTTTATCCTGCCCGTGGAGATTGTCCCTATTCTCCTGCTGGCGGCTATTTTAGGGGCTATCGTCCTGGTGAGGGAGAAGTAAACAATGAGCGTGGGTTTAGAACATTATCTTATACTTTCGGCAATCATCTTCTCCATCGGGCTCTATGGCGCCCTGTCCAAGCGCAACGCCATAGTCATCCTGATGTCTATTGAGCTGATGCTCAACGCGGTCAACATCGCCATGGTCGCCTTCTCCCGCTATATCGTGCCCTTAGCTCTGACGGGGCAGGTTTTTGCCATTTTCATCATGGTGGTGGCTGCCGCCGAGGTGGCGGTGGGCCTGGCCATAATAATTTCCATATATCGCCACCGAGAGACCATAGACGTCACCAAGATAGACTTATTGAAGTGGTAGTTTAAGGGGGTATTTAAAAAGGGCGCACCCCTTTAGGGTGGGTTCGGGTGGGAAGCCGAACCCGGGGTGCGGCAAATACTGTCGATGCCATTCTGCTATAAAGGAGGCAAAACTATGAACAAGGGTAACGTAGGCGCACTGGGTGGAGTAATCTGGTTCATGGGCTGGTTGTTCACCATCGGCTTTGCCAACCTGGTCTGGTGGAAAATCATCCTGGGCATAGTCGTCTGGCCCTTCTATCTCGGCGACGCCGTGCTGGAACTGCTTTAAGCTAAAAACGGGCATTTTGGAGCTTTCTCCACCACCGCCCTTAAATTAAGAAAGGGGTATGAAGTAAAAGAGAGGGGTTTTAAAGGTCTTATTTCCCACCCTAACCCGCCCTCTCAGGTTCTTCACCAAGGAAGACGGAGGTGGGGTTAAAGGGGGACTTGATATTTGGTATCTATTCCCACCCACCGCCCTTAAAGGAAGGGAATGTAAGAGAAGCTTAATCCCCCACCCTTAGGGGAGGGGATGAAGGAGAGTTCAAGAGGGTGCAGCCCTTTTGGGCGGGCTGGGTGGGACGAAAAACTTAGGAGACACAGATGTGGGTAGAAGTTAAAAAAGCCAATAGCCTGATGATGGCCGAGATGTGGAAGGAACTCTTTGAGGGTGA
>DUEC01000041.1 GCA_011176635.1 Dehalococcoidia bacterium
GCCGTAGATAATATCCTGCAACTGGATTCCCATGGGCACCTCGATGAGCCCGGTGCGCACTATCTTACCGGCCAGGGCGAAGGTCTTGGTGCCCTTGCTCTTCTCAGAGCCATAGCCGGCGTACCACCCGGCGCCCTTCTGCAGGATAGCCGATACATTCCCCCAGGTCTCCACGTTGTTAATGTTGGTCGGCTTGCCCCAGAGCCCGGACTGGGCTGGAAAGGGAGGACGGGAGCGAGGCGTACCCCGCTTGCCCTCAATAGATGCCATCAGCGCCGTCTCCTCGCCGCAGACAAATGCCCCCGCCCCCTGCTTAATCTTGAGGTGAAAGCTAAAATTTGAGCCCAGAATGTTATCGCCCAGCAGTCCGTAGTCTTCCATCTGGCTGAGGGCGAGTTTCAACCTTTCGATAGCCAGCGGGTACTCAGCCCGGATATAGATATAGCCTTGGCTGGCCCCTATGGCGTAAGCGCCGATGAGTATCCCCTCCAGGACAGCGTGAGGGTCGCCCTCCAGGAGAGAGCGGTCCATAAAGGCGCCAGGGTCTCCCTCATCGGCATTGCAGATGACGTATTTTACCGTGCCCGGGGACTTACGGCAGAACTCCCACTTCATGCCGGTGGGGAAGCCAGCGCCGCCGCGGCCACGTAAGCCCGACTTCTTTACCTCTTCCAGCACCTCTTGCGGCTTCATGCCCAGCGCCTTGACCAGACCGCTGTAGCCGTCACGGGCGATATACTGGTTGATGTCCTGCGGGTCAATAATGCCGCAGTTGCGCAGGGCGATGCGCACCTGGGGTTTAAGCATGGGCAGCTCAAAGAACTCGGGGATACCCTCAACGCCGTCCCCGCCTACAGTGCCCAGAGCCAGGTCGGGACGGGGGTTATCATTGACCAGGTAGTCCTCGATAAGCTGAGTGGCAAGCTCAGGGGTAACATCGCCATAGTAGATATGGGGGCGACCCGGCTTGATAATATTAATCAGGGGTTCAGTATAGCAAAGCCCAATGCAGCCAACCTGGGTAACGATAGCCTTGATTTTATGCCTGGCCAGTGCCGAATTGATAGCCTCAAGCACCGCCATGGCGCCGGCTGCCTGACCACAGGTACCCGCCCCGACCAGGATACGGGGCTTAGCGCTCTTTTCCAGGGCCTCCCACTCAGCTATCGCCCTGCGGCGAATCTCGTCAAATTTCATTATCACACCCCATCATTACCATTATTTAGCCCCAGACAGGATTTGCCCCACCCTGGCGGTGGTCATTCGCCCGTAGACTGCTTTATCAACCACCATCACCGGGGCCAGGGCGCACGAGCCAAAGCAGGCGATTGTTTCCAGGCTATACTCCAGGTCGCTGGTAGTCTCACCCGGCTTAATACCCAGCCGCTTCTCCACTTCTCTGAGTATCCGTGCTCCTCCCCTCACATGGCAGGCTGTCCCCCGGCACACCTTGACCAGCCTCCTGCCGGTGGGGGTAAGCTTAAACTGGGCATAGAAGGTGCTCACTCCATAAACGGTGCTCTCCGGTAGCTTCAGATACCGGGCGAACTTGCGCATTACCTCTTCAGGCAGGTAGCCAAACCTCTCCTGGGCTTCCTGAAGTATGGGAATAAGGTTACCACTCTCCTGGCTATATCGGGCTATGATTTCATCCGACTCTTTGTCGATATCAGGCTTCACTAGAACGGCTACCCCCTTCCTTCAAAAGCTCGACCAGCCTCCAGGCGATTCTCTCACAGAGCACGTTTATGTCCTCGGTAGATAAATAATCAGAAACGGTGGCATCAAACAGTATGCTCCCCTCAGGGGGAAACCCATCATCACCCCGCCACAAAACAAAAGTCAGCGGCACATATCTAAAGGCGTCGAGCCTTACCGCCACATCACCATAATCAGCTTTATGTCCGCCTAATTCTTTAGCCATATCCATCAGCCGATGAGGCTGCTGACCAAAGTGCTCTACCAGGGGCTTTATCGCCCTCTTATAGAAGGTGGGGAAATAACTGGCCCCTTCCGGCAGTTGCTTATAGGAGACCATCTCGTCGGCAAGGGGGCTTCCCTTGGCCTGGGTTAGATAGTGAAGAATCAGGATTTTGTCCTTTAGCGGGATATCTTCATCGCTATCCACCAGCGAAATCTGCCTATCGGGGAGGGTAATCTGATAGGAGCGGTTTAGATATTCAATGATGATTACCGGCTGGGAAGCCACTACCTGGTATCTGGCGCCGCTTTGGCGGCATTGCTGCTCAATGCCGCTGAGCTTGGCCAGCTTCTGGCCGGCAAGTTCGTAGGCTAGCTTATAGCCATATTCGTAGTTCTTCTGCTCGGGTAGTGACAATGAGCTATTTTTCATCGGATAACTACATTATCCGGGTAGTTACAGCTAAAGCCCGGCGGCCTCCAGCACCTCGGGCACCTTTTTCTCCCAGCCGATAGCCATAACATGCACCCCTTGGCATATATCTTTCAGCTGCTTGATCAAATCGGCGGCGATTTCTATGCCCATACGGGTCTTATCTTCAGCGGCGGTCATCTTTTCAATCATTTCTTCGGGCACAAAAACACCGGCCACATTTTTATTCATAAAGCGGGCCATACCCGCCGATTTGAGGGGTATTATTCCAGCCAAGACGGGGACCTTAAATGCTCCTGCCCTTTTCATAAACTTGGCGAAGGCGGTGGGGTCGTAGATAGCCTGGGTCTGGAAAAACCTGGCTCCCGCCTCAATCTTCTTCTCCATCTTTAGTAGCTGAAGCTCTAAGGCCGCCCTGGTATCGGCACCGGGGTTGACCACCGCCCCGGGGAAGAAGTTGGGCTTCCCCTTAAGCTCGTTGCCCTCCATATCAAAACCCTCGTTCAGCTTCTTTATCACCCAGAGGAGCTGCACCGAGTCCAGGTCATAGACCGGTTTGGCTTGAGGGTGGTCGCCAAGCAGGGGCAAATCGCCGGTGATAGCCAGGACATTTTCAATCCCGAGGACGGAGGCGCTCAATAAATCCGATTGCAGCGCCAGACGGTTTCGGTCGCGGCAGGTCATCTGGAATACAGGGTCAAGCCCCTTCTCTTTGAGCAGATAGCAGACCGCCAGCGAACCCAATCTCATCACCGAGCTTTGCTGGTCGGTAACATTGGTGGCGTCTATCTTTCCCCGTAGAAGCTCGGCGGCTTCCTCTAGCTCAGTGGTATCAGTCCCTTTAAGCGGACCGACCTCAGCGGTAACGACGAACTTTCCTGACTCAAATAGCGGCTGTAAGCTCAACCGGCTTTCCTCTTTCTAGCGCTGGAAAATCACTTAAACTTATGAATACGCCTTCCCATTATACACGAATACGCCTTGTTAAGCATAGAGGCTGCCACATTAAAGATTGTTACTATATCTCAAGCCAGGAATGGGAATAGAGGGCTTCACCGGTGATAACCCTGACCGTTTTGACATACTTCGCCTCTTCTTCGCTCAAAGAGGCGAGGTCGGGCTTATCGCCGTCCATCACCCGGTGCACCAGGTCAACGATTTCCGGCTTATTCCCGCGGGCAATGCTTATCAGCTCGGAATCAAAGGCGTCAACTATCGCCGAATACAGCCCGTGTTTCATCAGCATTATCATACAGGTCCGATTGAGGTAGGGCCTGAGGTGATTTGGGGTACCATTGGAGATGTTGGAAAGCCCGACGGTAGACTTGCATTCGGGGGCAATGTCTTTGAGCATGGCCATAAACTCGAAGCAGGCCTTCAACTGGTTTATCTCCACCGAAACCGGGGTAAGAATCGGGTCTATCCAGATATCCTCGTTGGCGATGCCGGCCTCGCTGGCCTTGTACATGAGGTCAACGGCAAGCATGGCCCGCTCGTTGGCGTCTCTGGGCATCCCCTCCACCCCCCAGAGAAGCCCTATCATGGAGGCATTATACTTCTTGACCAGGGGCAGTTCCTGCTCTAATCTATCCGGCTGAAGGGAGATGGAGTTAATCAGCGCCTTGCCCTTAGCCGCTTTGAGTCCAGCCTCCATAGCCACCGGGTTGGTGGTGTCCAGAGACAACGCCTTATCGGTAACCCCCTGCACCGTCTCGACCACCCAGGCCATCATCTCGTCCCCCGCCTTGCGGGCGGGGCCAATGTTAAGGTCGATATAATCAACGCCGGCCTCAGCCTCAGCCTTGGCCATTTCCTGAACCGGCGCGGGGTTCTTCTCTTTCAGCGCCGGGCCGATAGTCCTGGACATTATATTCAGATTTTCGCCAATGAGGACCATTCTTTACCTCCTCAAGGTTGCCACGACTTAAGGTAAGCCGGGATGTGTGAGCCCTCTCTGGGGCCCACCTGAATCTCCCAGTCAGGCAGCTCTTCTTCCAGGCCGCCGCTTTCGGAAGCGGCATAGCCGGGAATTATCAGCTTGCGGTGGGAGACCTTATCGGCGATGCCGCACTTCTTAACGAAGGGGGCAATGGCATCGGCAACGAATTTGCCCGCCGCCCAGGCGGTCATCACCGAGAGCCCCTCGGTATCCTTGACCAGAAGGTAGCTGGGAACGCGGCTGGTCTCTATCTCTCCGGAGACGATGAAATAGGTCAGGGAGAAGTTGGAGGTGATGAGCACCGGAGAGTTTTCACCGGGACTGCCAATCTCGTAGATTCCCTCGGTGGTCGCCAGCGGCCGCTGGGGGTCGGTATAGATATTCAGTCTCTCCACCAGTAAGGGGAAGAGGCTCTCCCCCTGAAAATCGGAGAGGACGATAATGCCGCCGTACTTAGCCACGAAAATAGAGGCGATTACCGCCTCTTTGAGCGGGTCGTCGGTCATCTCACCGGGAAAAACGATGGTGGGGAAGCCCAGAGGGCGGAACTTCTTGGCCAGAGCGGCGCTGCGGATGATTACCTGGTCTTCAAACGCCTGGCGCAGCTTCCGCGAGCCGGAGTCGATGACCATCTCCTTAATTCCAGCCTCGGCTAGTTTAGCCGTCAGCTCGGCCAGCTTCTCTACATTAGCCGCTTTTACCGCCAGCGGGCAGGAATTTGTCTTGGCCAGCTCGGCCATTTTCTCCTGGTTTTCCTCGGTGGCGGCATAGAGCAGCGGCTTGCGGTCGGCGCAGGCATTCAAGCCGGCGGCTATAACATCAGGACTATCGCTCATCAGGATAAGCCCGCTATCGGTACTCTGCTTTACCTTGTTTACCAAGGCTTCGAATTTCGCCTTGTCTCCCGAAGCGCTCTTGAGGGCAACCAAATCGGGCTTGAGGACGAGGCCTATCCTCTCGTACTCAAGCTCTTTAAACTTCTTCAGCCTCTTGTCAACCTCAGCGTCAGCCATGTCGTCGCTGATAAGCAGGGCCAGGCCGGGGGGGTTTTCAAACCTCTTCTCGTGGCGAAACATGACCGTCTCGCCGCCGACCTTAAGCGCCCTGTCGCCAGCGCCGATGGTCACCGGTATGATGGGCGGGGCGGCGGCCTCGGTCAGCTTGGTCTTGGCTTCCTCAGAGACATGGGGGCAGGCACTCAATTCCGCCTTGGCGGCGGCTAACTTCATGGCAAAGGCAAGGCAGGTAGGCTCGCCGCAATCCTTACAGTTGGTCTTGGGCAGTAGCTTAAATATCTCTATACCGGTAAGCGCCATAACAAAGCTCCTTCCTATCCCAGTATCGGGTCCATCTCAAGCGCCGGGTGCCCCTTTTCCTGCAGGAAGGGGAGAATCTCTTCCTCGGTGGTGCCGATGGTCTCATCGGCAATCATATCGGGCAGGTTGGGGATACCAATCTCCTCAGCTCGCGCCTTGAGCCGCTCGGCAATCTCTTCCTTCAGTGACTTGGGCATCCAGACTATCCTTTTTATACCGCCGTCACCGCTGATGAATTTTCTCTGGCAGGTATTGTACTTGCCGTGGCCGACAAAGCCGGGGGTGCTTAAACCCCCGCCGATAGTCCCGGCCAGGGTGGTGAACTTCATCCCGCAGGGGGTCTGGCCAGTGTACTCCCGATTTACCGTCATTATCCCGTTGCACATGGGCAGGACAGCGGCGATGCACTCACAGCAGCCGCAGGTGGTCATGGGGTCGTTTACGATGCTGTAGAAGTTATAGTGGTCTATCTTCTGCCGGGAGGCTTTGTAGATAAAGTCGTTTACCCCCTTCCACTGCCCTAACTTGGGGTCGATGGTCTCACCCTTGGGCACGGGCTGGTTGGGGCCGGTGGGGTTAATCTCATAGGAGGCCTTGCAGTCCATCCAGTTATAGGAACCGCATAAGCCAGTCCTTTCCGGGCTGATGACGCAAACATGGCTGGGGGCAAAGGACTGGCACAGGGTGCAGGAGTAATAAGTATCGGTGGTCTCGTCGGTCATGCCCTCGATGCGGGCGTCCCGCTTGCCGTAGACCGCCCTCGCCTGCTCCACTACCTCTTTGACCTTGTCCTCTTCAGTATATAGCCTTACCTGTATCTTATCGAATATCCGTCCGAAGTCCTGGTGCAGCTTGGCGTGGAGGAGAGCGCCAATATGATTAAGTTTAAATCCCTTCTCCACCGCCTGCTTGGCGATTCGTATCCAGGCAATATCCCTCTGCCCGATGTGCATCACGCCTTGAGCATAGTTTATCAGGTGGTGAATCTGGCGCTCCAGGATAGGCTCAAAGTCCTCCTGCATCTCCCTTCCCGCCACCTCCACCGCTATAGCCAGGGGCAACCGGGAACCAGCGGTTATATCGCTTATCTCCGGCCCGATTACCTCAATCTTGCCGTCCTCCACCTCTTCCATGCGCTTGGTGGTAACCCACTCCACCATCGGCGTCCTGCCGCCACCGGCCTCCAGGTAGATATCCTCACCCCGAACTCTTTCACCCTCAAAGGCGGGGCCGTAAGCCACCGGGACCGGCACTTCGGCCACGCTGACCTTGAGCCCCCTCACCTCCACCGCCTTGGCTACTATCTTGTCGTGGGGAATATTGGAGACGACGTGCTCGTAGGTGCAGATGCCGGTGGGCAGAATCTCGGGGATGGGGGTATCGGCGATGGTGGGGAACCCCCAGTTGACCGCCCCGGCGGCGTTGGCGTACCACTCATCGGTAACAAAGCCTAAGGGCAGGACGAAGGCAAAGATGCGGTCTTTATTATAGATAAGAATCTTGCGGTAATCACCGGGCTCGATGCCGCCGAAGGACATGGCTGCCCTGGTGGCGAAGCCCATAGCGAAGACGGCGGCGCTAATATCGGGCCCGAAGGAGACCAGCCGGGTGGGCCAGCCAATCTGCACCTTCGCCTCCACCAGCTGTTCCGAGAACTTCTTGCCATTGTACTCGGAGGCCATAAACACGTAGAGGTTCTTCTGCTGAAGCTCCTGGGCGATATTGGCCGCTATTTCATTGGTGGGGGCGGCGCCGACGATGGCGGCGAAGCCGGGGGCGGTGCCGTCAACGAACTCCACCCCCCTCTTTCTCAGGATGACATCATCAGCGGCACCCAACCAGATATTACTGTCGGTGGGGTCCTCCTGTTTGGTGTAGAAGTCAGGCTGTTCTAAGTACCTTATGGCTTCTAGCAACTCTTCGGCAAAGAAGGTGACCATACCGGCATCCAGGGCCGGCGCCAGATAGGGCAAGGGGTGTTCTTCTCTTACCGGAGGTGGCAGCAGAGCCTTGCATCTCTTTATTATCTGCTCCATGTCACCCAGCTTTTCCACCTTGGTGCCCAGGATGCCGTAGATTACCGGCAGATAATAGGCAGTATTGGGGAAACCCACCGGTTCCTTGGCTCCCCACTTGTCCATTGCCTCCTGCCATTTCTTCTCCGCCTGGTCAACAATCTTATAAGCGCCTCTAATAGCTGCCGAGGCAATAATCTTAGACATAATTTAAAAACCCCCTATCTCCTGATTCTATAGGCTTTTTAAGCCTATTCCAGCTCCCTTCTCATCTCCATATCATAGAGCACTCGCTCCCTGGCCTCATCAATGCCCAGAGCCTTACGCTTCTTATCAATATGGGCAATCATAAGCTGGGCGGCTTTAATCGGGTCGGGCTCAAAAGCCCACATACCGCCATACATATCTTCAAAGTCCTTGAACAGGTAATCGGTCACCTCTTTGCTGCCGGTGGTGGGCCAGGTAACGCCAAAAACGGTGTAGACGCCGGAAGCGACGAAGTACTGGCCGATTGAAATGGCTTTCTCGCTCATCCACTCCGGAGCCGCCCCGGCCACAGGCAGGTCGCTGATGTCATCGCCCAGGCCGCCGTCTTTAACCATGGCGGTGGCGGCTATCAGGATTCGGCTGTTATCGACACAGGAACCCATGTGCAGTACCGGCGGTATGCCCACCGCCTCGCATACCTCAGCCAGCCCCTCACCGGCAAACTCCTTAGCCGCTTCAGGAACCATTAGACCGGCTTCGGCGCAGGCGATGGCATTACAACCGGTGGTAATCACCAGCACATCATTCTTTATCAGCTCCTTGACCATAGTGACATGGCCCTCATTGTGCTTGACCCGGGCGTTATTGCAGCCGACCACGCCAGCCACCCCCCTGATTCTGCCGTTGATGATATTATCGTTCAGCGGGCGGTAGGAAGCGCGGAAAAGACCGCCCAGCAGGTAGTTGATGGTCTCGTGGCTGAAACCGGCAATCTGGTCAGTTTGCTGGTCAGGGATATAAATATTCCCCTTCCGATTGGAGAAGTTCTCAATAGCCGTCTTAACTATCTCCCGCGCCGACTTCAGGGCATCGTGCTCGTTAAACTCAATATGCACCGCGCCTTGAATCTTAGCCTTGGGTGAGGTAGTGATAATCTTGGTATGGTAGCACTCAGCCACAGTTTGTATGGACTGCATAATGCACTGTACATCGACCACCATGGCATCCACGGCTCCGGTTACTATAGCCAGTTCCTGCTGCAGGAAATTACCGGCGATAGGCACACCATGGCGCATAAGTATCTCGTTGGCGGTGCAGCACATGCCGGATAGGTTTATCCCGTTGGCCCCTTTAGACTTGGCTAATTCTATCATCTCCGGCTCCTGAGCCACGGCCACAATCATCTCGGAAAGCAGCGGCTCATGACCGTGGATGATGATATTTACCTCGTCTTTTTTGAGCACGCCCAGGTTTACCTGACCCAGTACCGGGGCCGGCGTGCCGAAAAGTATATCCTGTAATTCGGTGGCAATCATACTGCCGCCCCAGCCATCACCTATTGATGCCCTGACCCCCTGCTGCAAGAGGCTTTTGTAGTCCTGGTCAACCCCGATATGGGTGCGGTGCATTATCTCCACAATTTCTCTGTCTATGCCCCGGGGGGTAACCCCCTGCTTCCGCCATACCTCCTGGCGCTTTAACGGCGCCTTCCTCAAGGTTATGAGCTCACCTTCCTGCTTGCCGAACTCCTCCAGCGCCTTTTCGCCGATATCGGTGGCTATTTCCTGGTTGCTGCGGTCGCCAATTTCAATGCCCCAGTCCAGGGCTACCTGCATTAGCTTCTGCTCATCCCTTATCTCATAGCCCGGTGCCTTACCCCTGGCTACCGCCAGAAAGAGCTCAGCCACCCCCCGCCCGTGGTCGGAGTGGGCCGCCGCCCCGCCAGCCACCATTCTAATGAAATTACGGGCGGCGATAGTCTCGGCGGTGGCCCCACAGACTCCCCTCCGCTTTTGTTTCTCCTCGGGGGTTTCCTCCTTACCCTTGGGCAGGGGAACCCGGCAGGGCCCCATGCCACAGTGCTTACAGCAACTGCCCACGGAACCTATAGGGCAGGGCTTCATCGTCTCCGCCCGGTCAAAAGCGGTGTTCACCCCGTCCTTAGCCGCTTTTTCTATCAGTTCAATACTAATTTGGTCAATACTCTTGTTTTCCTTTTCCTCGGCCATCTCTTATCGCCCTCCCGTCTCTTGTAGTTATTTTGCCGTTAATTCGGCTATCATCTCTTGAACTAATTTTATCGCCTCGGGATGCCTCATCACTATCACGTCCCCTCCCGCCAGAATCAGCACCATGGCTGACATTGCCTCCAGCAGGATTCCCCGCTTCTTGGCATCCCCAAGCTTGGGCTCTGCTTCGGTAGGAATATGTACTTCCTTGGTCTTCCAGGCCTCTTTGGATATATTACAGATTAGAGGGAACTGGAGCTTTTCATCCTGCTGGGTCAAGCCCGCCATCCTCATTCTTTCCATTACCGAGTAGCAGTACTCAATGCCATAGCCGATGCAGCTGACAGTGGGGTCCACTATAATCATTTCATCAGGGACACCCAGGTTGCCCAGCAGAATATTAAGCTGCTTGGCCAGGTTTATATCTATAGGCGTCGACGCCACCACCGTCTGGTGGTAGCCGATTGCGGCGGCGCCGATTTTCTTGTGGTCTCCCTCCTCCAGCGGCCCGATAATAAGATTTTTGCCCTGGCAGAGCTCAGCCACCTTCCTCAAGACCTCGGTATCTTTATCAAGGTTGGCCGTCCCCCAGACGATTAAGGGAACAGTAACCGCATCAGCCACCTTCTTGACCACCTCGGCAGCTTCATCCGCCCCCCGGTCAAGTCCGTTGGGGTCGGTGCTCACCAGTTGCAGGCAGAGCATCTCCGCCCCGTAATCGTCAATGCACTTCTTGGCCCAGGCTACCGGGTCGTCGGTAACCCCCTCAAAAGGCTCCAGGGCGGCTGGAGCCCACTCCTGTGGCGGCATATCCCAGACCTCCATGGCTATACGGGGCGGGTGGGGCATCTCCCCTTCAAAAAGGTAAAGGGGATAGCAGGTCTCCCCGCCAACGATTACCGCCTTGTCGCCGCTGCCCAGCTTTATCTCTTTAATTCTGCCGCTATAGGCTGTCTTGGGGACTTCAAAGGCCATTTTATCCCTCCTTGAACTTTTTAAGCCGGATTCTTCCGCTTCTCGCTGCCGAACCAGTCCTCGCTGAACCAGTAGCGCTCACCGCTCTTGAGGTATTTGAGCTTATCCTCACGGCTCTCCAGCTTCTGCCGCCACTTGCCTACATCCTCCCCCTCGGGTTTGCCCTCCTCAAAGGTGGCTCCCAGCACCTCAACCTCCTCCCGGCCCGGCGCCTTCTTCTTCTCAATCTTGTATTCCATCTAAGGCTACCTCCTAGTCTATACCGGCGGCTACCTTGGCCGCCCTGACCGTATTCATCATCAGCATGGTTATGGTCATAGGGCCCACCCCACCCGGGACCGGGGTAATGGCTTTAGCCTTTTCTTTAACGGCGTCAAAATCGACATCGCCGCAGAGGATTCTTTTCCCTTCAGGCGTCCTGCCGATTTCGTTGACGCCGACATCGATGACCACCACCCCCTCTTTGACCATATCGGCGGTAATGGCTTTGGGCTTCCCCGCAGCCACGATTAATATATCGGCTCTCCTGGTATGAAAGGCCATATCCCTGGTTTTGGTGTGGCATATCGTTACCGTGGCATTAGCCCCCGGTGCCTTCTGCAGTAGGATATTGGCGATGGGCTTGCCCACGATGTTGCTCCGCCCGACGACGACCACCTCGGCACCCTCAATCTGGGT
This sequence comes from Dehalococcoidia bacterium, assembly GCA_011176635.1. Classification (GTDB taxonomy): domain Bacteria; phylum Chloroflexota; class Dehalococcoidia; order Dehalococcoidales; family BS750m-G39; genus DUEC01. Next base: position 11,493 of record DUEC01000041.1, read on the forward strand.
ACCGGAGTGAATCAGGAGCTGCTGGATGCCAGCCGGGGTGCAGGGCATATAGTCCGGCTCGCCTATCATCAGCTTGCCCACGTTGACCGGGTGGAAGCCGTCAACATCCTTTTTGGGGTCAATGGCGTAGAGGACTGCCCCCTCGTCCAGGTGTTTGGGCAGGGGCAGCTGGACCAGAATGCCGTGAATCTTGGGGTTTTTGTTCAGCTTGTCAATCAATTTCAGGAGTTCCGCCTGGGTAGTCTTCTCGGGGAGGTCGTATCTCTCCGAATAGATGCCCAGCTCTTTTGAGGTCTTTTCTTTGGCGCCGACGTAGACCTGCGAAGCCGGGTCGGCGCCGACCAGAACGGTGACCAGCCCGGGCACGAGCTTGTGCTTCGATTTAAGCTCGGCAATCTCCTTTTGCAGTTCCTGGCGAATCTGGGCAGCGACTTCAGCGCCCTTAATAAGTTGTGCCGTCATTTTTACCCCTTTCCATCGAGAAGCTTGCTCATTAAATTATTAACCGCCTTCACCGCCCTTGAGCTATCGGGCAGGTCAAGCAGCGGCTTTAGTTTCAGGTCATACTGATAGACTTCATCATCTAAGGGAATAGTGACCAAGGCATCAATGCCCAGTTTCTTTAGTTCTTCAGCCACCATAGGGTCGAGCCCGTCGGGGACGAGGTTGACCACCACCGACTGCCTCTTCACCACCAGTTTCAGTTCGGCCACCAGCTCTTTTATCCGGGCCACAGTCCGCACCCCTTTTACCGAATGGTCGGAGACCAGGAGCAGTTCGTCGACGTTCTGGGTGGTCCTCCTCGAGAGGTGCTCCATCCCGGCCTCATTATCCATAACCATATAGGGATAGTTCCCGGAAAGGGTATCGGCGAACTTCCTCAGGATAACATTGGGATAGCAGTAGCAGTCCGGGCCCTCTCCCCGTCCCATGGTCACCAGGTCAATACCCTTACTCTCGACGATGATTTCGTTCAGCCTGTATTCCAGATAGGCTTCCTTGGTCAGGCCAGGAGGGATGTTTATCTTCTCCTCGTTGAAAGAGGCGATTATAGAGCCGACCGTTTTTTTTATGTCAAATCCCAGGCTCTCCCCCAGATTGGCGTTGGGGTCGGCATCAACAGCCAGGATGGGCCCGGCGCCCTTCTTCATCAGGTAGCGGATAACCAGACTGGCAACAGAGGTCTTGCCGCTGCCGCCCTTTCCCGCTACCGCAATATTAAAGCTCAAATATTCATCCTCCGCTTAGAATAAACCGGTAACCTTGCCCGTCTTCACATCAATATCCACTTTCCTGAAGGCAGGGCTGGAACTGGTACCCGGCATCAGGCTTATGGTTCCGGCGCAGGGACAGAGGAACTTGGCCCCGGAGTAGATGAGCACATCGCGGATGGGCAGATTCCAGCCCTTGGGCACACCCTTTACTGCCGGGTCGTGGGTGAGGGAAAGATGGGTCTTGACCATCATGGTGGCGTACTCATCGTATTTGGCGTCGGCCTCAAAAGTCTTGGCTTTGGCCTCGGCAGGGGCCGTCCAGGCCACGCCGTCGGCGCCGTACACCTCTTTGGCAATCAGGGCTACCCGGTCGCGCAGTTTCATCTCGTTGGGATAAAGGAACTTGAACTCATTCTCCTCCTCGCAGGCGTCCTTAACGGCATCGGCCAGCTCCAGGGCGCCGTCGCCGCCGTCGGCCCAGTGCGTGGAGACGGCACAGCGGGCACCGGCGGCTTCCGCCGCCTTCCTGACCATGGCTATTTCGGCCTTGGTATCGGTATGGAAGCAGTTAATGCAGACCACCGGGTTGATTCCGGACTTGCGGATAACGCCGATAAGGTGAAGCATATTGGGCAGGCCCTTCTCCAGCAGTCCCAGGTCTTCTTTGGTATAGGACTCGGGCAGGGGGATGCCGGCTACCACCTTGGGCCCGCCGCCGTGCATCTTAAGCGCCCGGATGGTGGTGGTCAGCACCGAGACATGGGGCTTGAGCCCGCTATAGCGGCACTTGACGTTCCAGAACTTCTCGAAGCCGATATCGGCGGCAAAGCCGCTCTCGGTGACATGGTAATCGAACATCTTTAAGCCGATGCGGTCGGCGATTATCGACGACTGCCCGACGGCGATATTGGCGAAGGGGCCGGCATGCACCATGCAGGGCTGGTATTCCACGGTACAGAGCAAGGTGGGATTAATGGTGTTGCGCATCCAAGCGGTCATGGCGCCGCCTACGTTAAGGTCACCGGTGGTAATGGGCTTGCCCTTCTTATCGAAGGCGACGGTAATATTGTCCATCCTCTCCCTTAAATCGGCTAAATCGCGGACGATAGAAAGCATGGCCATGAGCTCGGAGCTTACGGCGATGCCGAACTTGGACTGCATGGTAAAGCCGTCCATACGGCCGCCAAGACCGATTACGATATTGCGCAGGCTCTGGGCGCAGAAGTCCATAATCCAGCCCATCTCCACGCGGGTGGGGTCGATGTTCAGGCGGCGCATACCGGTAAGACGGTCAAGCTGTTCATCATCATAGTTGCGCTCATGCTGCATCCGGGCGGTAAGGGCTACCATAGCCAGATTGTGAGCATTCATAATATCGTTGATGTCGCCGGTAAGCCCCATGGAGAACTCGGTCATGGGGATAAGCAGGGCGTTACCGCCGCCGGCGGCCGTGCCCTTGATGTTCATCGTCGGGCCGCCCGAAGGCTGGCGCAGGCAACCGCCGACATTCAGCCCCCGCTTGCCCATGCCCTCCATAAGACCGCAGGAAGTAGTGCTCTTGCCTTCTCCCAGCGGGGTGGGAGTTATGGCCGTCACCTCAATGTACTTGCCGTCCGGCTTGTCCTTGAGGCGGTTGATAATCTTCATAAAATCGAGGCGGCATAACCTCCCGAAGGGGATAATCTCGTCCTTCTCCAGCTTGAGCTTCTCCCGCCACTCATCGGGGGTGGGCATGTTCGCCTCAGCCGCCTCCGAAATCTGCCAGTCCTTCATTTTTACCGCATCGTAGGCCACGGGAACCTCCTTAAATTTTAATTTTTATTTATTTTGCCTGACGCCTTAACCTTAAGACAACAGGGCCTGGTAGATATTTCTAACTTCCTTATTAATCCGGGGGCTGGAGTCAAGGAGGGGAAGATTGGCCAGGTCGGCTTCAATCAGGGCCTGGTCATAGGGGATAAAGCCGAGGAACTCAAAACCGGGCAGGCTGGAAGTCAGGAATTCCCTATCAGCCTGGCTACGGATTTTGTTGCCCACTATGGCGATATTATCCAAGCCAATCTCTTTAGCCAGTCTATTGATTATATGGGCAGTCTCAATGCTCCGCCGGCCCGGCTCGACAACAACAATCAATTTATTAACCGCCTTGGCTGTCGCCCGTCCCAGGTGCTCCACACCAGCCTCCATGTCCAGGATAACCACTTCCTCCCTTCCCAGGAGCAGATGGGTGACCAGGGCTTGCAGGAGGGCGTTTTCCGGGCAGTAGCAACCGGTGCCGCCCTTTTTGACCCGCCCCATTACCATCAATCTAATACCATTATATTTGAGGGAATACTTCTCTGGCAAATCATCCACCTTGGGGTTCAGCTTAAAAAAGCTGGAAGCCTTGCCGGCCGGCGCTCCGGTACGCTCCTCGATAAGAGCGCTCATCTCGGATACGGGGGTTATCTTCTCGGGATGGGGAAAACCAAGGGTGGCGGCCAGGTTAGAATCGGGGTCAGCATCTATGGCTAAAACAGAGTAGCCAGCTTCAGCGAAAGTTCGGGAAAGGAGGGAGGCTAGTAATGTCTTCCCCACTCCCCCTTTACCGCTAATAGCAATCTTCATCGGAACCTTGTTCTTACCACAATAAAGCTGAGACCTTAGGGGAAAGTTCTCAGCTCCAAACAGGGTTAATACCTGGTAACACCCAACACATAGTCTATCTTACCGTGGATAAGAAGTCAAGCAATTTCAGCTTCTGATATGTGATTTAACTTAGGTTAATCTACCCGCATCTGGTGAAGGCAAGCGGGTCTAATCGGTTAGGTAAGCGCAAGGGTAGCCTCGACACTCTATCCCTGCCTAGTTTCCTGCCCCTCTATCAGCTTCTCCCCGTATTCGAGCAGGAGCTTGGCCCGCTCCGGGGACACTTTCCTGGCTTCCAGGTAGGCTTTGAGGGCATCGTAAGGGGTAATCTCTTCAGCTGTCCACTGCCCTAATCTCAGGCGGCTCTCCCGCTTGATGTCCTTGGCCAAGGCGAAGTAGTGGGCCTCCCGCAGGGCATTTCTGATGTCATTGTCTCTGAGTTGACCTTCAATCTCCGCCGGCAGGCTAATCTGGAGGCGCACTATGCTGTCCTTGACCTTATCCTGCTGTTCAGCGATGGCTTTAAGCACGGTGGCTGTCGGCTCAATATCCGGCGCTTCAATATCAACATCGATGGTGACGAAGCGGCGCCCAACCACCGGGTGAAAGTCAAATGAGACCTTCCTTTTGCCGTTTTCACCATCAGGCTCAATCTCCACCAGATAAAAACCCTTCTCGTCCTCCCCCTCGCTGAAATCGAGCCGTTCCAGGCTGCCGGCATAGACCACCGGCGGGCTCTGGTTCAAGACCTGGTGGCGGTGAATATGCCCTAAGGCGATGTAATCAAAGGCGGGATGGGCAACATTGCTCAGCAGGAGGGTATGCTCCTGCCCGATGGTCATTGCACTCTCCGAGCCTACTTTGGCGCCGGTGACCCAGACATGGGCCGCCAGCACCGCCGGCAGTCCCGGGTCAAGCTCCCCAGCCTGTTTAGCGATGACGCTGGTCAGCGCCTGCTGTAATCTCTGGTTTATCTGGTCGAAGGTGAGGTTCTTGCTTTCCTCCCTGGTCAGCAGGGCGCTGCGCCTCAGCCAGGGCAGGGAGACTATCTGAACCTCTCCGCTCTTGGTGGCTATGCGGTGAATCTGGGGGCGGTTGGAGACATAGACATTTTTCACCGTCAGGGTATCAAAGATTTCAGTAGTGGTAGCCTTGCCGATGGCATTGGGCAGGTCGTGGTTGCCAATTAGCAGGAAGATGGGGACGCCGTTGGTGGAGAGGCGGTTAATTCTCCTGGCGAATTCCCTCTGCTGGGTCTGGGTCGGCTCACGGCTCTTGTAGGCATCGCCGCAGAAGAGGACCAGGTCTACCTTGTTCTCCAGGGCGTAGTCCACTACCTGGTCAAGGGCTTTGAGAAAATCTAGCAGGCGTGAAGACAGGCCCGTCGTCGGGTCAAGGCGGCCGTATCTTTCTACGCCGAGGTGAAGGTCGGCAAAGTGGAGGATTTTCACTGCCCCTCCCCATTTATTAATCTTTTCCCACCCGCCACCCTATAAGGAAGCTCCACTCCACCAAGAGCGAAGAGAGGTGTAACCTCTATCGGGTGGGAGGGTGAGAAAGAAGACTCCCTGTTTTAATCATAACAAAGTCGGGACTTCTTTTAACGATGAGATTGCCGGGCCGTTCCAATCTTCTTTGTCAATCTGGTGGACGTCGGTGCTTTCCTCATCAGGTATACGGAGCAGGACGGGATGCATACCGACTTGAGAAGCGCCCGTCAGCTCGTGGCTGCTGCCGTCACCGATATAGAGACAGTCCTGCGGTTCAACCCCCAGCTGTTCGGTGGCTATCTGGTAAATACGCGGGTCAGGCTTTCTCATACCCACCGAACAGGAGAAAACAGTCACATCAAATAATGAGGCAAATGGTGTGTTGCCCCATAAAGCCGGGACCTCTCTTGAGCAATCACTGATGAGGCCAGTCTTAAGCCCCTTTGATTTCAGGTGAGAAAGCGTTTCTACGGAACCCGTTCGTGGTGTCAACGAACGTACTGTATAGTTAGTTCTGACTTGAGCCGCCAGCTTGACTTTATCTTCGTCAACATGAGTCCCGAGCTTCTGGCAGATGTATTCAACTTCTGCCTCGGGGGTCGGCAAAACGCCCGTAGCACGTTGATGGAAGGTATCAATCCACAGCCGGATGAACTCATCGAGCGGGACGGCTAGAACCGAAGCCATTTCCATCAGCACGCCTTCGTGCTCCCGGACAGAGAAGTTGGCAACCAATGTCCCAAAAAGGTCAAAGATGACCGCCTCGTATTTCATGCCGTGCCACCTATTTAGCCTTTATCCCCCTCCTCGAAGGAGCGGCGTCAGGGAGTAGTGGTGACAAAAGCTCTCTTATCCTTCTTGCAGATGATTTGAGTCACATTGCGGCCTGACATAGCGGCTGTCGGCAGGCCACCACCCGGCTCAACCCACTGTCCGGTCATATAGAAGTTATCCAGCCCAGGCAGGATTTTGCTCATACTTTTCATGGCACTCTCGATCGTGGGGAACCAGCCCTCATAGCTACCCCGCCAGTTGCCGGTAACCCGCTCCCAGGTCATGGGGGTAGCCACATCGCGCATTTCTACCTGAGCCGCCAGCCCGGGGAAACGCTGGTCGAGGGCAGCGACCACCTGGTCGGCTATCTGCTCCTTCTCCGCCTTATAGCGCTTGAGGTCCTGGCTCAGCTTCTTCCAATAATCATAGTCGGTATTGAACTGGACTTTTAGCGCTGTCTTACCCTTTGGCGCCAGGCTCGGGTCGAAATTATAGATATGCACGCCCATTCTCCGGTGTTTCTTGCCGGCAATAGTAACCGGCTTATCAAGAGGAAAGTTTATCCCAGCCACTGAAGGCGGCATATCAGCAAAGGAACGCTTCACTCCCAGTCCGACGTAGACCAGCGGGGGAAAGAGGTGAGGCTGATGGTAATAACCCCGTATTTTGTCATCGATATATTTGCCGTCAAGCATATCAAAAATGGTGGTGCGACCATCGGCGGCAGAGATGACGATATCTCCGCGATGCTCCGTACCGTCAGCCAGACGCACGCCGACCGCCTTATCGTTCTCCACCAGTATCTTGGCCACCGCTGACTTGTAGTTAATCTCACCGCCAAGGGCAAGGTAGCGCCGCTCGATAGCTCGGGAAAACTCCAGGGAACCGCCTATCGTATAACCAGCTTCTTTCTTATTCAGCCAGGCAAGGGTCATGAACATGAATAATAGCGGCATTCCATCCGCAAGGTCACCGCCGAAGCCAGCGGAGAAAGCCTGGCGCATAAAGGGGTTCTTGAAACGTCGGGAAAAATCAAGGGTCGAGGTCTTACCCCATTTCCTCATAAGCCTTAAAAAGGGCATCATCTTGAACATCAGCTTCAGTCCCTCAATAGGGCCGTATAGCTCAGGGGCTTTGCCTATCGGCATGTCAATACTGGTGCGGGTACAGGCACGCGCCCCTTTGATGAAAGCATCAATGACTTTCTTATCCTCCGGGGCAAGCTCTTTCATATGCTGCTCCAGGCGGTCAATATCAGCATAGACAGTAAAGACCTTACCACCTTTCCCCTCGACGCTCAGGAAACGATCGTGGTCAACGATAGTCTGCCCCGGTAGCGCCCCCAGCTCTTCCCAGATACGGTAGAAGTCATTGGCGGGATTGGTCCCCACCAGCCAGTGAATACAGCCGTCAATGGTATAGCCTTTGCGTTTCCAGGCAGTGCATACCCCACCCGGCTTGTCGTGCAGCTCAAAGATTGAGGTACGGTAGCCGTTCATTTGCCCGTAGCACCCTGCGGACAGGCCGGCGATTCCGCCCCCGATGATAATTATCGACTTTTCAGCCATTTTCGCCCTCCTTCCATATACTGCCGCCTTCGGGCAGAACGAAGAGGTCTTCCCCATCCAGCTTGGCTTGAAGCGTCGCCTTCAAGCCCTCAATGGGGACGCGTATCTGCCTCAGGCTGTCGCGCTCGCGGATGGTGACCTGCTTGTCCTCCAGGGACTGGAAGTCGACGGTAACGCAGAAGGGGGTGCCAATCTCGTCCTGGCGGCGGTAGCGCCGCCCGATTGACTGGGCTTCGTCGTACTGCACCATCCACTGCCGGCGCAGGTCGGCGTAAACATCCTTAGCCAGGGCAGCCAGGTTCTCTTTGCGGCTCAAGGGCAATACCGCCACCTTGATGGGGGCCAGGGTGGGGTGGAGGTGTAGCAGCACCCGTTTCTCGCCCTCGGCGATATCTTCATCATAGGCATCGCACAAGAGGGCCAGGGCGGTGCGGTCAACCCCGGCTGACGGCTCAATGATATAGGGAACGATGTGCTCCTTGGTCTCTTCGTCATAGTAGCTCAAGCCCTTGCCGCTGGACCTGGCGTGCTGAACCAGGTCGAAGTCGCCGCGGTTGGCGATGCCCTCCAGCTCGGCCCAGCCCATAGGGTAGAGATAGTTAATATCAGAGCACTCCCGGGCGTAGTGCGCCAGCTCCTCCTTGTTATGACGGCGCAGTTTGAGGTTCCCCTTCTTGATGCCCAGCCCAGCATACCAGTTGAGGCGCTCCTCAACCCAGTAGTCAAACCACTGCTTATCCGTCCCCGGCTTGACGAAGAACTCAATCTCCATCTGCTCGAACTCGCGGCAGCGGAAGATAAAGTTGCCGGTGGTAACCTCATTGCGGAAGGCTTTGCCTATCTGGGCGATGCCGAAGGGCAGCCTCTTTCTGGTGGTGTTTAACACGTTTTCGAAGTTGACGAACATGCCCTGGGCCGTCTCCGGGCGCAGATAGACCACGCTGGCCTCCTCTTCAATAGGGCCGATAAAGGTCTTGAACATCAGGTTAAAGAGGCGGGGCTCAGTCAGTTCGCCGCCGCAGGAAGGGCACTCCTTGCCCTCCAGCTCATCACTGCGCCACCTCAGGTGGCAGTTCTTGCACTCAACCAGGGGGTCTTTAAAACCCTCAACGTGTCCGCTGGCTTCCCAAACTTTAGGGTGCATCAGGATGCTGGCATCCAGCCCCACTATGTCATCGCGCTCCTGGACAACCGTTTTCCACCATGCCTGCTTTATATTCCGCTTCAGCTCCACGCCCAGAGGCCCGTAGTCCCAGCAACTGGACAGCCCCCCGTAGATTTCACTGCCGGGGAAGATAAAACCGCGCCGCCGGCAGAGAGAGACGAGCTTCTCCATATCAACTTTTGCTGAATCTGGGGCAGTCACCGATGTTGCTCCTCTCCAGAGTTTAAGCTGGCTTACTATCGACGGGCGTTCAACTCCCGCCGTATCGCCCGGACAAAGAAGACGCCTATCACCACACCGCCCAGAACCATTACTATCAGGGCAAATACCCACAAGGGCGGCAGGTGAATCTGGTATGCATTGTAAACAAAAATATCGGCCATTGCAAAGCCGAGGACAATCTGGGGCAGGGCTATCATGTTCCCCATGATGGAGACGATGGTCTCCAGGTTTACCCTGGTCTCCCCCGTCTGCCAGAACCGGCTGGCCACCCTGGTCATTACCCAGACCAGGGCCACGGACACCAGGGACAATAAGAGCTGGGGAAGCAGCGCCAGGACCAGGGTCATCGGTGGGCTGAGCCACCTGTCGGGGGTACCGTCGCTCTGGAAGTGGACACCTACCTCGGCGGGCATAAGGTGATAGAAGCAGGCCGAAAGGATTACAGACAGGAGGAGCATAGCCAGCGGGGCGGCGATATAGCTCCAGCGGAAGGATAGTCCTTCTTTGGTAATTATTTTCTTTACCCTCTAGAGACTAGAGATAAGGGGATAATAGCCTCATTGGTGATACGATGTTTTGCGATAAGGCCAGCTCGTCGGGCTTGATACCCAGGGCAACGCCGATTAACTGGGTGACGAAGAGAACGGGTAGGTTATACTTGGTGCCGAAGCGGCTGTTGACCTGGCTCTGATAAGCGTCAAGGTTAATCTGGCATAAGGGGCAGGGGGTAATCAGGCACTGCGCCCCGTTTTCGGAAGCGTTTTTGAGCAGTTTATTAATCAGCTCCAGAGCCACCTCCGGCTCGGACATAACCAGAGAGCTACCGCAACAGCGAGCCTTCATCTCCCAGGGGACAGCCTCCGCTCCCAGGCTGGTAATTATCTCATCCAGCGAGTGGGGCGATTCCGGGTCGTCAAAGCCGTTGGGACGGACCAGCTGGCAGCCGTAGTAAGCGGCTACCTTCAAGCCCTTGAGGGGCTTGGTTACCTTGGCGGCGATGCCCTCGGGGGTAATATCGTTATACAAAACCTCGGCTAGATGGCGTACCTTGACCCCACCGCCATATTTTAGCTTGGCCACCGCCAATGCCTTGCCCACCTTATCCCGGAAGGGCGGGAACTCTTTAAGATATTCATTGGTCGAGTGCAGGATAACGAAACAGTTTGAGCAGGGGGTTACCAGGTCAAAGCCCGTTTTCTCGGCCAGAGCCAGATTCCGGGCGGCCATAGCCGCCGCCTCCAGCTTATCCACCGACCAGTAAGGGGTCGAGCCACAGCAGTTCCAGTCCTCAAGCTCGACCAATTCCATATCCAGTTGCTTAGCCACCGGCAGCACCGAAATACCTAAGGGGGAGGCGGTTGCCTCCGCTGAGCAACCAGGGTAATAGGTATAGTATTTCATTTAGCACCTCCCAGGGCCCTGGCCTTGTCCAGGATAGCCTTAAGTTCAGCTATACCCTTTATTCGGCTTGGCTTCAGCGGCATGCGCTTGTGCAGGAACAGGCCCAGCCCCACCGGCGCCAGTTTAAGAGCGGAGAAGGGGTTAGTCCGCATAAAGAGCTTAATCATCATGCCCAGCTCATAGACCCGCCCGTAGTTCCTGGCCGAGTCGACAAAACACTGGTACATTATCGGCGTTCGGCTCCGCTTGGTGCTCAAGCCGCTGCGGATGGAGATAATCTCCAGGGCGTGCATGATATCGGCTGGCTTGATGTCCCGGGGACAGCGCACCGTGCAGGAATAGCAGGAGACGCAGAACCACATTGAATTGCTGGACAAGAGCTCATTCCTTAAGCCCGCCCGCACCATGGCAATCGCCTTGCGCGGTGGGTAGTCCCACTTATTGGCAGTGGGACAGGAGCCGGTACACATACCGCACTGAATGCAGGAACGGACTGCCTCACCGCCGGGTATAGAACAAACCTCGTCTATAAAGGCCATTTCCGTCCCCGGAGATTTGACCATTGTTTGCGTCATTTAGCTTCCTCCTTAAATCTCCAAGTCTCAGGTCCGGCTTATACCAATGCCCCTTCTATCTCGGCCATTATCTCTTCACTGGTAAAGTGTTTGCCAGTAATAGCCCCGCTGGGACAGGCGGCGACGCAGACGCCGCAGCCCTTGCACAGCGTTTCGTTGATACTGCTCACCTGCTTTTCCTCATCGAAGGAGATAGCGTGGAAGGGACAGAGGTCGGAGCATGTCTTACATCCGGAACAGAGTTCCTCGTCGACCACGGCCGTGGCGGCTTCAATCTCTATCGAGCCAGCGCTAATCATAGCCAGAGCCCGCGCCGCCGCCGCTGAAGCCTGAGCCACCGTCTGGGGAATATCCTTGGGCGACTGGCAACAGCCAACGACGAAGATACCATCGCTCATGGTAGCCACCGGGTCGAGCTTAGGGTGTTTCTCTAAGAAGAAGCCATCGGCGCTGCGGCTGAGGGAAAAGAGGCGGGCAACGCTCTCGGCATCCGCCTTCGGCTCCAGAGCCGTGCTCAAAACCACCATATCGACGGGGACACGACGCTGGCGCCCGATGAGGGTGTCCTCGCCGATGACGATAAGCTTGCCTTCCTCTTCGGGACTCTCGGCGATATCGGTTATCTCGGCGGGGCGCCCGCGGATGAATATCGTCCCCTCTTCCAGGACACGGTTATAGAACTCCTCAAAGCCTTTGCCCACGCACCTGAGGTCAATATAGAACTCGTATATCTGAGAGCCGGGAACGTGCTCCCTTATCATATGGCCGAGCTTCATTGAGTACATACAGCAAACCTGCGAGCAGTACTCGTGATACTTCTCGTCACGGCTGCCCACGCAGTGGATGATGCCCACCGTCTTGGGGTGAGAGCCGTCTTTAAGAAATACCTCGCCGGCGGTTGGCCCCGAGGCATTAATCATCCTCTCAAACTCTAACGCCGAGAGGACGTTATCCAGACGCCCGTAGCCGTACTGGTAGAGCGGAGTCGGGTCAAAGGCATCATAGCCGGTGGCTACGATTATATTGCCGACCTCAACCTCCTCCGTCTTTTCCACCATATCCTGGTCGATGGCCCCGACCTGGCACGCCTTGACGCACTCCAGGCACTCCGAGCAAACGCCGCAGTTCAAACAGCGCTTGGCTTCGGCAATGGCCGCTTTCTCATCAAAACCCAGCTCAACCTCGGCAAAGCCTGCCCGTTTCTTAGCGTCAAGGGTGGGCATAGCCTGCCTGGCCTTTGATTCCACCCCTTCTTTGGATACGTCTTTTACCTTTTCCAGAGGGGCGGGCCTGTCTTCTTTGAGGTCGACCCCTCTGAGATAGCGGTCTATAGAAATGGCGGCTTCCTTGCCCGCCGCCACCGCGGCAATTACGTCAGCCGGACCGGAAACGACATCGCCGCCAGCAAAAACGCCTTCAATATTCGTCTGCAGGGTGGCTGGGTCGACAACAACAGTCCCCCAGTTGGTGTATTCCAGCTCCTTGGGAAGTGCTGACTTGTCAACACTTTGCCCGATAGCCATAATCACGCTATCGACGCTCATGTCGAACTCCGAGCCTTCAATCGGCTCAGGGCGCCGCCGTCCGCTGGCATCGGGCTCCCCCAGTTCCATCTTAATGCACTGAATGCCGGTGACCTTTTCCCCCTTGGCCAGGACCTTAACCGGCGCCGCCAGGATATGGAGCTTCACTCCCTCCCTCTCGGCTTCATCCACTTCTTCGCTGGCGGCGGGCATCTCGGCCCGGGAGCGCCGGTAGACGATGGAAACCTCTTTAACCCCAAGGCGCTTGGCTACCCTGGCGGCATCTATAGCCGCGTTGCCGCCGCCGATAACGGCCACCTTCTCCCCGAGGGCAACCTTGGCCCCCAGACTCGTCTTTTTCAAAAAGTCGAGGGCATGGATTACGCCCTTGGCGTCCTCACCGGGGATGCCCATCTTCTGGCTCACCCCGGCGCCGGTAGCCAGGAATATCGCCTGATAGCCCTGATTAAAGATGTCCTCAAATTTCTGCACCGGGCTCTTGGTCTTTATCTCTACCCCCAGCTCTTCGACATAGCTGATTTCATTATCCAGCACCTTCTGGGGCAACCTGTATTCAGGGATGCCGTAGCGCAGCAGTCCGCCTGCCTTAGGCGCGGTCTCAAAAATGGTAACCGGATAGCCCTCTCTTATCAGGTCGTAGGCACAGCCTATGCCTGCCGGGCCTGAGCCGAGGATAGCTATCTTGTCTTCCTTTGTTCTCTCAATGGGGGTCGCCTTTTCCCGGCCCACTTTCATTTCATAGTCGGCCATAAAGCGCTTTAGCGAACGGATGGAAACTGGCTCATCAACCTTGCCCCGCTCGCACTCCGCTTCGCAGGGATGGGTACAGACCCGCCCGCAGACGCCGGCAAAGGGCATGGTCCGCCGCAGCACTTCAAGGGCTTCTTTGAACTTGCCCTGAGAGATAAGGGCCACATACCCCTGGGCGTTGACTCCGGCGGGACAGGCGACCCGGCAGGGCGGGTAGCCCCGCTTGTCTATGGCAAAAACGTTGGGCACCGCCTGAGGGAAGGGCCGATAAATGGCCTTCCTCATGCCCAGCCCGAGGTCAAACTCGTTAGGCACCTCAACCGGGCAGACGCTGGAGCACTCGCCACAGCCGGTGCACTTATCAACATCCACATATCTGGCTTTCTTCTTTATCTTGGCCTTGAAGTTGCCCACATAGCCGGAGATTTCTTCTACCTCGCTGTAGGACATCAGCTCGATATAGGGGTGAGCGCCCACCAGGCTCATCTTGGGGGTGAGGATACAGGCCGAGCAGTCGAGGGTGGGGAAGGTCTTGTCCAGCTGTATCATGTGCCCGCCGACGCTGGGCTCCCTCTCCACCAGGTAGACCTTGTGCTTGGAATCGGCAATCTCCAGAGCCGCCTGAATGCCAGCGATGCCGGCTCCCACCACCAGGGTGTTGGGATTGACCGGCACCTCCTTGGTCTCCAGGGGCTCCTGATAGTAAACGCGCCTTACCGCGGCGCTAACCAGGGCCTTGGCCTTCTCGGTAGCCTTTTCCTTATCCTCGGTCACCCAGGAGCAATGCTCCCTGATATTAGCCATTTCAAATAGGTAAGGGTTCAAGCCCGATTCCTGGCAGACCCGGCGGTAGGTGCGCTCATGCATCAGCGGGGAGCACGAAGCCACCACTATCCGGTTAAGCCCCAGCTCCTTGATATCCTGCCGTATAAGGTCCTGCCCCGGGTCGGAACACATATAGGTATACTCCCGGGCAACAGTCACCGCCGGTAGAGTCTTGGCGAACTCGGCAACAGCTTCCACATCCACGGTACCAGCGATATTGGTCCCACAATGACAGATATAGACACCAATCTTGGTCTCTTCTCTGGGCTCCACTTTGCCCTCCTTTACTCTCTCTACGTTAAGGTGGGGAGAAAATATGAAAAAGGGTAACAGTTAAACCAGAATATATTAACATATGAAAATGTAAGTGGTCAAGAAAAATACGTCATTTCAACTAGGTAAAATGTGGGGTGACTGGCTACTTATCAGCCGAGAAATCTTTTAGCTTGTCCACCAGGCCCTTTTGCCCCATGGTCAGGGTCAGGTCGCTGCGCGTCCTCTCCAAAACCCCTCGGACCATGTCCGTGGTGCGGCGCAGTCCGCCGGTGATGGCGTCGGGGAAGTCTATGGTAACCAGGGTATTATAGATATCGTCCATAGCCGCTAGCAGTTCTTCCCCTTGGGAAAGGTCGCCCCGCCGTATGCTGTCCAATAGGTAGCGCCGCAGCTCACCGACGGCTTCGCCCAGCCCGTTAAGGTAGGCGACGGCATCAATGCCCAGCCCCTCCGGGTCGGGGAGACGCTTGCCGGTCACCAGGGCTAGGGTGATACTGCCCTCGGCAAACTCCTTACGGGCATCCCGGACAAAGCCAGAAGAGGCAAGCTCACCGTAGCCAGCGATGCCCTGCTCAGCCTCGGTTAACAGCTCGCGGGCTGAGCCAAGCAGTTTTTTAGCCTGGTCAAACTCCTGGCGGTGGACGGCGCGGATAGCATTGCTGCAATGCCGGATGGTCTCGCGGCACAGGGGTAGCACCTTCTCCCTGGCGGTGTCTTTAGCCGATAAGCTCTGCCTGATTCGCTCAGCGATTGGCTCCAGGTTATCGGTCAGTCCGCTCACTTTCCGGCCTCAAATCGGGCTGTTATCTCTCGGGCGGCTTTTTCTATATCCTCCGCCTCTAATAAAGCCGTAATCACGGCCACGGCGTCGGCGCCGGCCGCGGCAACCTCAGCCGCATTGTCTTTATTAATACCCCCGATGGCGACCAGGGGCAGGCTTACCGCCTGCCTGACCTGGCGCAATCTTTCCAATCCGACCACCTTCGCCTTTTCCTTGGAGGCTGTCGGGTAGATTGAGCCCAGGGCAATATAATCAGCCCCGCTGGACTCAGCCGCTTTAGCCTGGCTCACCGTGTTTACCGAGCTGCCCAGGATTACGTCGATAGGCAGCAGTTTACGGGCTATCGATAAGGGCAGGTCTTCCTGCCCCAGGTGCAGCCCGTCGGCATTGGCCGCCAGGGCTATATCCAGATAGTCATTGATTATAAAAAGCACCCCCTGCTCTGAGCACAGCTTTTTCAGCTTATGAGCCAGGGAAAGCAGCTCGTCCTTATTGGCGAGCTTATCGCGCAGCTGGACTGCCTTAGCCCCACCCCGGATTAGCTTTTCGGCCACCTCAAGGTGTTTGCGGTTACCCAATGCCTGGCTATCTATGATGGCATAGAGGCCGCCTAAATGCTGGGTCTTATCCTGGCGCGACAATTTGGAAAGCAGTTTGCGCTCCAGGGCATAGAGGCTAAAGCGGGCCTGCTTGAACCTTCCCCCCTCTAACCGGGGAGCGATACCGGGAATCTTGGCCAGCTCCTCCAGGGTCCGCAGCGCCTCCTGGACCCTCTTGGCATTAGCCACCACCATTATCGGTAGCTCCCGGTGTTTCTCCTCGCCCCGGGCTTCGATATCAGCGCCGACATCACCGGCCGCATCACGGGACTGGATGAGCTGCTGGTTAAAGGCCAGGTCGCCCCTTAAGATTTCATGGCGTATAGTCTTTAACTGCTGGGTCAGAGTGGCATCGTTGAGCATCAGCCGGGCCAGGTCTTCCAGGAGGTGAAGCCCCTCGCCGGCACGGTTCAGATTGGCATCGATAATACGCTGCCTTTGCCTTGACATTGCCTCCGGTGAAACCATATCTTTTAACCCCTACAGGCAGCTAATTCTAGCACAGCCGGATTGGCCGAGTAAAGCCAAGGTTATTTTTCCCAACCCTACCCTCCACCAAGGGTCTTTTTCCCTAACCCACCCACCCTCATAGGCTGGAGACCGC
>DUEC01000042.1 GCA_011176635.1 Dehalococcoidia bacterium
CACAGCTCATCTGACAGTTTTGCATCACTGACCAGTTCGGGCCTCCACTTCGATTTTATCGAAGCTTCACCCTGGCCATGGGTAGCTCACCCGGCTTCGGGTCTAATCCGTGCAACAAAGTCGCCCTATTAGGACTCGCTTTCGCTACGGCTCCGTCATTTAAATGACTTAACCAGCCACACAGATTAACTCACCGGCTCATTCTTCAATAGGCACGCCGTCAGAGCTCCGAAGAGCTCCTCCGACTGCTTGTAAGCACATGGTTTCAGATTCTATTTCACTCCC
The DNA here is from genome assembly GCA_011176635.1 of Dehalococcoidia bacterium. Taxonomy (GTDB): domain Bacteria; phylum Chloroflexota; class Dehalococcoidia; order Dehalococcoidales; family BS750m-G39; genus DUEC01. The sequence continues at coordinate 286 of DUEC01000042.1, forward strand.
CTCCCGGGGTTCTTTTCACCTTTCCCTCACGGTACTGGTTCACTATCGGTCATCAAGGGTATTTAGCCTTGCCCTGTGGTCAGGGCAGATTCCCACAGGATTTCTCGTGTCCCGTGGTACTCAAGTACAGGCAAGGAGCTTACCCCTTTCGCTTACGGGACTCTCACCCTCTATGGTTGCCCCTTCCAGAGACCTTCAACTAGAGTTTGGTTTGTAACTCCTCGACCTTAGACTGGGCTAAAGTCCTGCCTGACTTACAACCCCCCATAAGCATAGGCCCCAGAGCCACTAAGCCTACAGGGTTTGGGCTGTTCCCCTTTCGTTCGCCACTACTCAGGGAATCTCTTTTGATTTCTTTTCCTCAGGGTACTGAGATGTTTCACTTCCCCTGCTTACCTCCTCCCAGCCTATGTGTTCAGCTGGGGGTGTCCTTCTTTAAGGAAGGACGGGTTGCCCCATTCGGGTATCCCCGGCTAAGCTTGCTCGGCAGCTGACCGAGGCTTTTCGCAGCCTTGCTACGCCCTTCGTCGGCCCTTGATGCCAAGGCATCCACCATGCGCCTTATCCCGCTTGACCTGCTTCAGATTTGATATTAGTCTTTACGATATTCAGTTGTTAATGTGCCGTATACATAACTAAACGGCTTGGTGTTAAATCACCAAGCCGTCCGCTTGGTTTATAATCACCAACGCTTCTAACTATGTATACGTCTTGCTCATCGTTAGCATATTAGCATACGGTATAGGCTTTGTCAAGCAAAATTTGTGCCTTTTTGGGCCAATCTGTTGACAGCTTGCTCTGGCTGTGGTAATATTACGAACTGGCACTAGCTAATTCGGCTGGAAGTATGGGTTGAAATCTCGTATCAACCTGGACTTACAGCTACTAATGGATGAGCTACGGCTCATCCATTTAAGTTGTGTAGAGTATTAGGAGGAAAAAGTGCCCACGGTTAATCAGCTTGTCCGTAGAGGGCGCAAGAGGGCGACCAAGAAGACAAAGACGCCGGCATTGCTCCTTAGCTATAACGCCTTGAAGAACCGGATGGTGCAGGGAAGGGGTTCTCCCCAGAAGCGCGGGGTCTGCGTTCAGGTGAAGACCACTACCCCCAGGAAGCCCAATTCGGCACTGCGCAAGATAGCCAGGGTGCGGCTGACTAATGGCATAGAGGTAACCGCTTATATCCCCGGTGAGGGGCATGAGCTCCAGGAACACTCGGTGGTTCTCATCCGCGGCGGGCGGGTGAAGGACCTGCCCGGTGTTCGCTATCATATCGTTCGCGGCGCCCTTGACGCCAGCGGGGTGGCTAACCGCCGTCAGGGCCGCAGCAAGTACGGCAGCAAGCGGGCTAAAGGCGCGACAATTGAGGTTCCTACGGCTACTGCAAGTGCCGAAGGTCTCCCTCCTGAAGTAGCTACTGAAAAAGCGCCCGAGGCCCCGGAAGCAGCGGCTTAAGGAATAGGGGAGAGAGATGCCAAGACGAGCCCGAACTACGTTAAGAAGAGAGATACCCGCTGACGCTAAATACCACAATGAAATCGTGGCCAGGTTGATTAACCGGGTGATGAAGTGGGGTAAGAAGAGCACGGCTGAGGCGGTAGTCTATAGTGCCCTTGATATTATGGAAAAGAAGGGGGCAAAAGAGCCGGTCACTGTTTTAGAACAGGCGGTCAAGAACGTTACTCCTCAGCTTGAGGTTAAACCCCGACGGGTTGGAGGTGCCACCTATCAGGTGCCGGTGGAGGTCCGCCCTGAGCGCGGCCTGTCTCTGGCCCTGCGCTGGCTGGTAGCTTCGGCCCGGGCTAGGGGGGGCAAATCTATGGCGGAGAAGCTGGCGGCTGAACTCGGTGATGCCTCGCAGGGACAGGGGGTAACGGCCAAGAAGCGTGAGGACACCCATAGGATGGCTGAGGCTAATAGGGCTTTTGCCCACTACCGGTGGTGAGGAGAGGAGCATGTCCAGGAGTTTCCCATTAGAACACATACGTAATATTGCTATCATCGCCCATATCGATGCCGGTAAGACCACCGTCACCGAGCGGATACTCTATTATACCGGACGTACCTATAAAATCGGTGAGGTGGACGAGGGCACCGCCGTGATGGACTGGATGGACGAAGAGAAGAGGCGCGGTATTACCATCACCGCCGCCGCTACCACCTGTTACTGGCAGGACCACCGCATCGATATCATTGATACCCCGGGGCATGTCGACTTTACCGCCGAGGTGGAGCGCAGCCTGAGGGTGCTCGATGGCGGGGTGGTGGTCTTCGATGCCGTGGCCGGCGTTGAGGCCCAGTCGGAGACGGTCTGGCGGCAGGCCGATAGATATAATGTTTCCCGGATTTGCTTTATCAATAAGATGGACCGCATCGGCGCCAACTTCGACCGCACCGTGTCCATGATTGAGGAGCGGTTAAGAGCCAAGCCCCTGCTGGTGCAGTTGCCTCTGGGCAGTGAAGCCTCGTTTGAAGGCATCATTGACCTGGTGGAGAACAAGGCATGGCGTTTTGTCGGTGCCCCTGATTCGCCGCCGGTAGAGGTGGCTATTCCGGAAGACGAGAAGGCAAAGTGCGCCCAGGCCCGCCAGACGCTGATTGAGAAACTGGCCGAAAGCGATGACCAGATTCTGGCGCTTTATCTTGAGGGCAGTACTATCACCCCCGAAGATTTAAAAGGGGCCTTAAGAAGGGTGACCCTGGCGGTTAAAGGGGTACCCGTTCTCTGCGGCAGTGCCCAGAGGAACAAGGGCGTTCGTCCCTTGCTTAATGCCATTATAGGCTATCTTCCCTCGCCGGCGGATATGCCGCCGGTAAGGGCTATTGATACCAGGGTGGGAGGCGAAGTCACCCGCCCGCCCAAGGATGACGCCCCCTTTTCGGCGCTGGCTTTCAAGGTGGTCTCCGACCCCTTCGTTGGCCGGCTGGTCTATTTTAGAGTATATTCGGGCACGGTAAAGGTGGGGGCACAGGTCTTAAACTCTACCCGGGGCAAGAGGGAGCGCATCGGGCGCTTGCTGAGGATGCACGCCAATCACCGGGAGGAGGCTGAGAAAGTAGGCGCTGGAGCCATTGTGGCTACCCTGGGGCTTAAAGATACCTTCACCGGCGATACCCTCTGCCATTATTCCCAGCCGGTGCTCCTGGAGCCAATCCGCTTTCCTGAGCCGGTGCTCGCGGTTGCCGTTGAGCCCAAGACCAGGGCCGACCAGGATAAACTGGGCAAAGCCTTGCAGAGGCTGACCGAGGAAGACCCTACCTTCAGGGTGACCTACGACCAGGAGGCGGGGCAGACGATTATTTCCGGTATGGGCGAGCTTCACCTGGAGTTTCTGGTGAGCAGAATGGTCAGTGAGTTCGGGGTGGAGGCCAAGGTGAGTAAGCCCAGAGTCGCCTATAAAGAGACTATCACCGTGCCGGTGGAGGTGGAAGGCAAGTTCATCCGCCAGAGCGGGGGGCGCGGCCAGTACGGGCATGTCCTTATCCGGATTGAGCCGATGGAGCGGGGCGGCGGCTTTCAGTTTGTCGACCGTATTAAAGGCGCGGCTATTCCCAAGCAGTATATTCTGGCTGCCGAGGTTGGTGTTAAGGAGGCTATGGAGACCGGCGTGGTGGCTGGCTACCCGGTGGTCGATATCAAAGCGACCCTTTATGACGGCAGCTATCACGAGGTTGACTCTTCGGATATAGCCTTTAAGATGGCGGGGTCAATGGCGCTGAAGGACGGCGTGGTTAAAGCCAAGCCCGTCCTCCTGGAGCCGATTATGAAAATGGAAATAGTTGCACCGGAGCCGTTTCTTGGTGATATAATGGGTGACCTTAATTCAAGGCGGGGACATGTAGAGTCTATCGGGGCGCATGATGGGATGTCGGTTATTCGTGCCCTGGTACCCCTGGCTGAGACCTTTGGCTATGCCACTAATTTAAGGTCGTTAACCCAGGGCAGGGCGGCTTATTCCCTGGAGTTCCACAGTTATGAGGAGATGCCGGCGGAGCTGGCCGACCAGGTAAGCGGTAAGGCGGCGGTCAGGTAAAAGAGGTTTTAATATGCCGAAGCAGAAGATTCGTATCAAGCTTAAAGGTTATGACCACAAGATTCTCGACCTGTCGGTAGAGCAGATTGTGGCCGCCGTGGAGCGGACGGGAGCCGTGGTTGTGGGACCGGTGCCGCTGCCCACCCGTATTCAGAAGTTCAGCGTTATCCGCTCCCCCTTCATCGATAAGGACTCGCAGGAGCAGTTTGAGATAAGGACGCATAAGCGCCTGATTGATATTGTGGAGTTGACGTCTAAGACCATAGACGCCTTAAGCAGCCTGAATCTACCCTCAGGGGTGGAAATAGATATCAAGTTATAGGATTTTAAAGATTATGGTTCAAGGTATAATCGGCAGAAAGCTGGGCATGGGGCAGGTGTTCGCCGAAGATGGCAAGGCGGAGGCAGTAACCGCTATTGAGGCTGGCCCCTGCGTGGTGACCCAGGTTAAGACCAGAGATAAAGAAGGCTATAACGCCGCCCAGCTCGGCTTTGGCCAGGCTAAACGGCTCAACTCCCCCCAGAAGGGGCACCTCAAGGAGCTGGGGCAGTTTGAGTATCTTCGGGAGTTCAGGGTGGCTGATACTAAGAAAATCAAGGTTGGAGACAAGATTAACGCGGGGCTGTTCAAGGAGGGCGACCTGGTTGACATCAGCGGGGTTTCCAAGGGCAAGGGCTTTGCCGGGGTGGTAAAGCGGCACGGTTTTGCCGGCGGGCCCAAGACCCACGGGCAGTCCGACCGCCACCGCGCCCCCGGCTCGATAGGGGCTACTACCTCACCGGGCCGGGTGCTCAAGGGCAAGCGGATGGCGGGACATATGGGTAATAACCGGGTGACGGTCCGTCACCTGCAGGTATACAAAGCCGACCCGGAGCGCAACCTGTTATTGGTTAAGGGAGCCGTTCCCGGAGCCAGGAACGGGCTATTGTTGATAGAGAAGCTGGGGGGAAATTAAAGTGGAAGTGCCGGTTTATAATACCAGCGGCGAGGTGGTTAAAAACATTGAGCTGAGCGACAGCGTTTTTGCCGTGCCCTTTAACCAGGCGGTGGTGCACCAGGCAGTGGTGAGGCAGCGGGCGAACGCCCGCCAGGGGACGGTCAGCACCAAGACTCGCGGCCAGGTCATCGGCAGCAGTGCCAAGATGTACCGGCAGAAGCACACCGGGATGGCCCGGGCGGGCAGCCGGAAGTCGCCGCTGCGCCGTGGGGGTGGTATCACTTTTGGGCCTAAGCCGAGGAGCTACCGCCAGTCTATGCCCAAAAAGATGCACCGCCTGGCGATCAGGTGCGTCCTATCGGCTAAAGCCAGGGACGAAGAACTAAAGGTCTTGGAGGAAATCAAGCTGAAGCAGCCCAAGACCAAGGAGATGGCCGGGGTCATGGCGGCGCTGGGGATAGACTCCTCAGCCCTTCTCGTTACCGGCAAGCCGGAAGAAAATGTATATAAGTCGGCCCGCAACCTGACCGGGATTAAGGTCATGCCGGCCAGTATATTGAGCGTGGTTGACATTCTTTCTTATAGAAAGCTATTGATGACCGAGACGGCGGTGCGTAAGGCGGAAGAAATCTGGGGAGGCGGCAATGCATCAGTATGAGATTCTGCGCCGTCCCCTGATAACGGAGAAGAACACCGCTATCCAGGCTCCGCAGGGCAAGTATGCCTTTGAGGTAGCCGCCGGGGCCAACAAAGAACAGGTCAAGCAGGCGGTGGAGAAGGCGTTTAACGTCAGCGTCACCGGGGTTAACATGATGACGGTGCCGGGAAAGGGGCGGAGGGCGCGGGGAAAGATAGTGATGACCCCCTCCTGGAAAAAGGCCGTGGTCACCCTAAAGCCCGGGGACAAGATAGAACTGTTTGAGGGTGTTTAGCACTTTGTGGAGGTCTAAGTGGCACTAAAGCAATATCGTCCAACCTCTCCCGGCAGGCGGGGTATGAGCGGCTCAACCTTTGAGGAAATAACCAAGGGCAAGCCGGAGAAGTCGCTGCTGCTGCCCCTCAAGAGGAAGGGCGGGCGCAGTAATCAGGGCAAGATAACGGTGCGTCACCGCGGCGGCGGCGCCAAGCGCCGATTGCGCATACTGGACTTTAAGCGCGATAAGGCCGGCGTCCCGGGCAAGGTGGCCGCCATTGAATACGACCCCAACCGCTCGGCTAATATCGCCCTTATCTACTATGCCGATGGGGAAAAACGCTATATCCTGGCTCCCACCGAGCTTAGCGTCGGTGATAGCATAGAGTCGGGCGAGGCCGCCGAGGTAAAGCCGGGCAACGCCCTGCCCATGAAACTAATCCCGACCGGCACCCCGATACACAATATCGAGCTGGAGGTGGGGCGGGGAGGGCGGCTGGTGCGGAGCGCCGGAGCCGCCGCTCAGCTTATGGCCAAGGAGGGCGAATACGCCCTGGTCAGGTTACCCTCCGGCGAGGTAAGGCGCATCAGCAGCCTCTGTCTGGCCACTGTCGGTCAGGTGGGCAATGTTGAGCACCGGGGGATTAATCTGGGCAAGGCCGGCCGCAAGCGTTGGATGGGCTGGCGGCCCACGGTGAGGGGGGCGGCGATGAACCCCCGTGACCATCCCCATGGCGGCGGTGAGGGCAGAGCCCCAATAGGCCTGCCCGGGCCAAAAACGCCCTGGGGCAAGCCGGCTCTAGGCTATAGAACTCGCAAGCCAAAGGCTTCAGATAAAATGATTGTCAAGCGTAGGGGGAAGTAACTAGATGTCTAGGTCAACTAAGAAGGGTCCCGCCTTCGATGCCAAACTGCTGAAGAAAGTTGAGGCACTGAGCGGCTCCGGTGAGAAGACGGTAATAAAGACCTGGTCGCGCTGGTCGACCATCATGCCCCAGATGGTGGGCTTTACCATCGGCGTCCATGATGGTCGGCGGCACGTGCCCATCTTTATCACCGAGAATATGGTGGGGCACAAATTGGGCGAGTTCGCCCAGTCTCGAACCTTCAGAGGGCACACCTCCAGGGGAGAGAAGACTACCCAGGTAAGGAAGAGGCCTTATTTATAAGGAATAGAGAATGGAAGTAAAGGCAGTAGCTAAAGATACCGGTATATCGCCGCGCAAGGTGCGCCCGCTGGTAGACATGGTGCGGGGCAAGAGGGTGGCTGATGCCCTCTCTCTGCTTCAGTTTGTCCCGACGCCGACGGCTAAAGTGGTAGCCAAGGTGGTGAAATCAGCGGCGGCTAGTGCCGAGAATAATTTCCAGATGGACCCGGCGGGCTTAAAGATTGTCGGCATCTTTGCCGATGAAGCCAGGACTATGAAGAGGTTTCGCCCGCGGGCGCGGGGACGAGCCAGCCCTATTCTTAAGCGTTCCAGCCATATAACGGTCATCGTTGCCGAGGCCGAAGAATCACCCGGCAGAGGAGAGTTAAGTGGGTCGTAAGGTTCATCCTTTTGGTTTCAGGCTCGGAGTCATACGCAACTGGCAGGCTAAGTGGTTTGCCGAGAAGAACTATGTGGCCTTCCTGCAGGAAGACCTCAAGCTCCGGGGGGCTATTGACGCCGGCTATACTGAAGCCGGGATCTCCCTGGTGGAGATTGACCGCCAGGGGAATAAGGTATCGATAAATATACATACCGCCCGCCCCGGCGTCGTTATCGGGCGAGGGGGGCAAAGAGTCGATGAGATGAGGGCAAACCTTGAGGAGCTCATCGGCAAGAAGATTCAGCTGAGCATCCTGGAGATTCAGCAGCCTGAGCTCGATGCCTTTCTGGTAGCCAGGGCGGTAGCCGAGCAGATTGAGCATCGCATTGCTTTCCGCAGGGCGATGAAGCAGGCCATGTTCCGCACCATGCAGTCCGGGGCTAAGGGAATGAGAATCAGTTGTTCCGGCCGGCTGGGTGGTGCTGAGATAGCCCGCCGTGAGGTTATGCATCAGGGGCAGGTGCCTTTGCATACGCTGCGGGCTGATATTGATTACGGCTTTACCGAGGCCCGCACCACCCTGGGACGGATTGGAATCAAGGTCTGGATTTACCGGGGCGATATTCTTCCTGAGCCCGCCGTGCGGGAGGCTGAGGAAGAGCTCGCCGAGGCGGAGGCCGCGGGCGCGGTGGAGACCAAGCCCCCTGCCCCTGCAGGGGTGGAAGAAAAACCGGCTGCAGCCGAGGAGAAAGCGGCCGAGCCGGAGGAGAAGGCGGCCGAACCGGTAGCCGAGGCGGAGCCGGAGAAGAAGGAAGCAGCCGAAACAAAGCCGAAGAAGAAAGCTCCGGTGGCTAAGAAGAAGGCTGCCGTAGCCAAGCCGAAAGAGAAAGCTCCGGCGGCCAAGAAGAAGGTTGCCGCAGCCAAGCCCAAAGAGAAAGCCCCAGCGGCCAAGAAGAAGGCCGCGGCTAAGAAGAAGACTACCAAGGCAAAGACGCCGGTAGCTGAAGAAAAGGAGACAGATGTTACAGCCCAAGCGGGTGAAGTACCGCAAGAGTCATAAAGGGCACCGCCGGGGTCAAGCCCAGGCGGGCAATAGCATTGATTTTGGCGATTTTGGCCTGCAGGCGCTGGAGTCGGCCTGGCTTACCAGTCGGCAGATTGAAGCGGCGCGGCGGGCTATCACTCGTTACATTCGTCGTGGCGGCAACGTCTGGGTCCGCATCTTCCCCGATAAACCGGTGACGGCTAAGCCGGCGGAGACCCGCATGGGTGGGGGTAAGGGTGCCCCCGACCATTGGGTGGCGGTGGTCAAACCGGGGAGGATGCTCTTTGAGATGGGGGGAGTCAGCCAGGACGTGGCTAAAGGAGCCATGCGCTTGGCTTCGCACAAGCTCCCGATTAATACCAAATTCGTGATCAGGGAGACCGGCGCCGCCGTGGGCAGTAGTTCCGCCGGCGGGGGTGAATCAGGGTGAAGGTTGAAGAGATTAAAGTCTTAAGCGATGAGGAACTGGCCAAGCGGCTGGAGGAAGCCCATCAGGAACTTTTTAACCTCCGCTTTCGCCTGGCTACCAAACAACTGGTAAACCACCGCGAGGTCTCCCGCGTTAAAAGGCAGATTGCCAGGTTTAAGACCATAATAAGGGAAAGAGAGCTAGGGGCAAGGTGATGTCTGAGGAAAAGCGCAAGATTAGGCTAGGCCAGGTGGTGAGCGATAGGATGAATAAGACGGTGGTGGTGGCGGTGGAAAGCCCTAAGCGCCACCCCTTATATAAGAAGACCATCAGGAGGGTGTTCAAATATAAGGCCCATGATGAGAAAAATGAGTGCCGGGTGGGGGACAAGGTGAGGATTATAGAGACCCGTCCCCTCTCCCGGGAGAAGCGCTGGCGGGTGGCGGAGATAATAACCAAGGGAGAGGTAGTGGAGATTTCGCCGGAGGAGATAACCCGCGAAGACTTGGCCAAGGTTGTACCTGAGAAGAAAGTGGAGAAAAAAGAGGTAGCCGAGGCCGAAGCCGAAGAAAAGACCAAGGAAGAAGCTAAAGAGAAGACCAAGGCAAAGGTCAAAGAAGAAACCAAAGCAGAAGCTAAAGAGAAGACCAAAGCAAAGGCCAAGGAAGAGACCAAGGAAGAAGCCAAAGAGAAGACCAAAGAAAAGGCTAAAAAAGAAGAGACCAAGGAAAAGAGCAAGAAGGAAGAGACTTAAAGGTTAGAGTGATATGATTCAAGTCTATACTAGAATGAAAGCGGCTGATAACACTGGTGCCAAGGAAATTATGTGCATCAACGTTCTGGGCGGCACCAGGAGAAAATATGCCGGAGTGGGTGATATTATCGTGGCTTCGGTAAAGAAGGCGACCCCGAGGGGGGTGGTGAAGAAGGGGGAGGTGGTCCGGGCGGTTATTGTTCGCTGTGCCCGGCCCTACCGGCGCCCTGACGGCTCCTATATCAGGTTTGACGAGAATGCGGCCGTCATTCTCACCGATAAGAATAACCCCAAGGGGACCAGGATATTTGGACCGGTAGCCAGGGAGCTGAGAGACAAGAATTTCACCAAGATTATCTCTCTGGCGCCCGAGGTGTTGTAAAGCAATGAATATCAGAAAGAACGATACCGTGCTGGTTATTGCCGGCAAGGATAGGGGTAAGAAGGGGCGGGTGCGCTTTGCTTACCCCAAGAAAGGGCGCCTGCTGGTGGAAGGCATAAACTTCGTTAAAAAGCACAGCCGGGCCCGGGGCGCCGTCAGGCAGGCGGGTATAATCGAGCGGGAGGCGCCGATTGACGTCTCCAATGTCATGCTGTTTTGCAGTAAGTGCAGCAAGCCGGCTCGGGTTGGCTCCCGCTTTCTGGCCGACGGTAGGAAGGTACGCTTCTGCCGCTCTTGCGGTGAGGTAATTGATTAAATGTCGAGGCTCAAAGAGAGATATAAGACCGAGGTCGTCCCCCGTCTGATGGAGCTTTACGGGTATAAGAACGTAATGCAGGTGCCGCGCCTGGAAAAGGTGGTGATTAATATCGGCTTGGGCGAGGCGATTCAGGACGCCAAGGCTCTGGAATCGGCGGAGAAAGATGTCGCCGATATCTCGGGGCAGCACCCGATTGTCACCCGGGCCAAGAAGTCAATCGCCTCCTTCCGGCTGAGGGCGGGGATGACCATCGGCATGAAGGTGACCCTGCGCCGGGAGCGCATGTATCACTTTTTCGATAAGCTGGTAAACGTTGCCCTGCCCCGGATGCGCGAGTTTCACGGGGTCTCCCCCAGCTCTTTTGACGGCAGGGGCAATTATACCCTGGGGCTTAAAGAACAGCTCGTCTTCCCCGAGATAGATTACGATAAGGTGGCCAAGGTGCGGGGGCTGGAGGTGTCAATCGGCACCACGGCTAAGACGGACGAAGAAGGCAGGCAACTGCTGGCATTATTAGGCATGCCCTTTACCACCGATTAAAACGGAGCAGAAATGGCCAAGAAGTCAAAAATTGAAAAGTCGAAGCGAGTGACCAAGTATAAGGTGCAACAGCATAACCGCTGTTACCTTTGCGGCCGCCCCAGAGCCTATATTCGTAAGTTCGGCTTATGCCGTATCTGTTTCCGCAAGTTAGCCCTTGCCGGGCAGATTCCGGGAGTGAAAAAATCAAGCTGGTGAAGTAGATATGACAGTTACCGACCCGATAGCCGATATGTTGACCAGGATACGGAATGCCATTATGGCCAGGCATGATACGGTGCTTGTCCCCTCCTCAAAGACGAAGCTGGCTATTGCCCGCATCCTTAAAAAGGAGGGCTTCATCACCGATTATGTGGTTCTCAAGGGTAAACCACAGCGTGAAATCAAGATTAATCTCAGATACGATGATGAGAATAAGCCGATGCTCTCCGGACTGGAGCGGGTCAGCAAGCCGGGCTTAAGGGTCTATGTGGGGCGGGAGGAGATCCCCCGCCTCTATGGCGGAATGGGCATCGCTATCGTCTCTACCTCCAGCGGTGTCATGAGCGGGCAGCAGGCCTGGCGCAAGAGAATTGGCGGTGAGCTTTTATGCTACGTATGGTAAATAATTATAAGGGTGATATAGATGTCTAGAGTGGGGCTGATGCCGATAGCGGTGCCATCGGGGGTGACGGTGAGCATTAAAAAGGGGCTGGTCACGGTGAGCGGTCCCAAGGGTGAGCTCAGCCGCCGCTTCAACCCGGATATAGGCATTAAACTGGATAATAACATCCTTTCGGTATCGCGTCCCAGCGATAGCCGCCAACACCGTTCCCTACACGGGCTGACGCGGAGCCTTCTGGCTAATATGGTGCAGGGGGTAAGCAGCGGCTTTGACAAGCAACTGGAGATAGTCGGCGTGGGCTATCGGGCGGAAAAAGCTGAGGACAAGCTGGTGCTTCGCATCGGCTTTTCCCATACCGTGGAGGTAACGCCCCTGCCCGGAATAACCCTTGATGTGGAGGGAAACAATCGCATCAAGGTCAGCGGCATCGACAAAGAGGCAGTGGGCGAGATGGCCGCCGAGATTCGGGCTATCCGCCCCCCCGACGCTTATAAGGGCAAGGGTATCAGATATGCCGGAGAGACAGTCCGTCTTAAGGCGGGCAAGGCCGGCAAGGCTATAGGACAGAGGGTATAATGGTTAAAAGTGGAACCAGAGTAGCTCGCCAGAGGCGACACGCCCGGGTCAGGGCCAGGCTATCGGGCACCGACTCCAGCCCGAGGCTTTGCGTTTTTCGCAGCCTGAACCATATTTACGCTCAGGTTATCGATGACCTTAAAGGGCACACGCTGGTGGCGGCTTCGACCCTGGAGCCGGAGATAAAGGGCAGTGTCGACGGCAAGGCCAAGTCGGATAGGGCCGGGCTGGTCGGTGCCCTGGTGGCTAAGCGTGCCCTGGAGAAAGGGATAAACCAGGTGGTCTTCGACCGCGGCGGCTATAAGTATCACGGCCGGGTTAAATCCCTGGCCGAGGCGGCCCGGCAGGCGGGACTGAAGTTTTAGGGGGTAGTTTTAACTAAAAGTGAAAGAACCGATAAGCAGGATAGACCCAACAGAACTGGCATTGAACGATAAGCTGGTCTATATCAACCGGGTGACCAAGGTGGTCAAGGGAGGCAAGCGCCTCCGCTTCAGCGCCCTATCGGTGACCGGCGACGGCGAAGGACACGTGGGCATTGGCGTCGGTAAGGCTAACAGCGTCCCCGAAGCCATTAACAAGGCGGGCGCTATCGCCAGGAAGAACCTGCTCAAGGTGCCCCTGGCCGGCACCACCATCCCTTACGAGATAACCGTCAAGTTCAGCGCCGCCAAGGTTTTATTAAAGCCGGCAGCCCCCGGCACCGGCATTATTGCCGGAGGTAGCATCCGGGCGGTGGTGGAGGCGGCTGGAATAAAGGATATTCTGTCCAAGTCACTGGGCAGTTCTAATCGGATTAACACGGCTAAGGCTACCATGCTTGCCCTCAGCCGGCTTAAAAAGCCAGAAGAGGAGCTAGCCCGACGCCGGGCGGCCCCTCAAGCTGAAGCAGAGGAGGGGGCAGCCGGTGGCTAAGTTGCGCGTTACCTGGGTTAAGAGCGGCATTGGCTATGCCCAGGTCCAGAAGAAGACATTAAAGGCGCTGGGGCTTAATCGTTTAAATCAGAGCGTTACCCACGACGACAGCCCCTCGGTTCGTGGTATGATTAACAAGGTTCAGCACTTGGTCAAAGTGGAGGAGAAAGGCTGATGCTACAGGAAAAGCTCTCCCCCGCCCCGGGCTCCAAGAAGGGCCGCAAGAGGGTGGGCAGGGGGGATGGCAGCGGATACGGCACCTACTCCGGGCGTGGCTCTAAAGGGCAGAAGTCCCGCGCCGGCTACAAGATGCGTCCCGGCTTTGAAGGTGGGCAGTTGCCCCTAATCAAGCGCCTGCCGCGAAAGCGCGGCTTTACCAATATCTTCCGCACCGAGTACAGCCTGGTTAATCTGGATAAGCTCGGTGTTTTTGAGCCGGGGAGCGAGGTAACGCCAGAGAAACTGGTCGCTGCCGGGGTGGTGAAATCTCTGCGGCGCCCGATTAAGATTCTGGCTGTGGGTGAAATCAAACACCCCCTGGTGATAAAGGTCAATAAGTTCTCGGCGGCGGCTAAGGCCAAGATAGAGGCTGCCGGGGGCAAAGCGGAGGAGGTCGGGCATGCAGCCCAGGCAAGGTAGACCGAGACTCTTACAGGCCATGATTGACGCCTTCAGTCTGCCTGATTTAAGGCGGCGGATTCTTATTACCCTCGGCATTCTGGTAATCTTCCGCTTTGTGGCTCATGTGCCCCTTCCCGGGGTAGACCTGGGGGCGCTCTCGAACCTGTTTGAGCAAAATGCCCTGCTGGGTATGCTCGATATGTTCAGCGGGGGCGCCATGAGGAACTTCAGCGTGGCGGCGATGGGGGTCTATCCCTATATAACGTCTTCGATTATCATGACGCTGCTGGTGCCGGTCATCCCCCAACTCAGGCGCCTTTCCGAGGAAGGTGAGGAAGGTAGAAACAAGATTAACCGCTTTACCCACTGGCTGACCGTTCCCCTGGCCGGTCTTTCCGGCTACGGGCAGCTGGTCTACCTCCAGAGTGAGGGTGTGGTCGGTGCTGCCGCCATACTACCCATGTTAACCATGGTTATATCCTTGATTGCCGGCACCATGTTCTGTGTCTGGCTGGGTGAGCGCATTACCGAAAACGGCATTGGTAACGGCATATCTATAATAATCTTTGCCGGCATTGTCGCCGGTCTGCCCGAAATGATTCAAAGCGGTTTTCTGGCTAAGGAAAACTTTATCGGTCTGGCGGTCTATATTCTTATTGCCTTAGCCACTACGGTATTTATCGTCTATTTTATCGAGGCGCACCGGCGTGTCCCGGTCCAGTATTCCCGCAGCGTCTTCCGCGGAGGCCGCATGTATCGGCAGGCAGGCTCAACCCATATCCCGCTGCGGGTAAACACCGCCGGCATGATACCCCTTATCTTTGCCATGTCTCTGGTTATCTTCCCCGGCGTGGTCGCCAGCTACTTTGCCAACCCGACAGGAGCCGACCCTAACTTTGCTAATCATATTCAAGCCCTGTTTAATCCCAATGCCGCCTTGCCTTTGGGGCTCTTTTATTGGGGGCTGTATTTCGTGCTGACGATTGGCTTCGCCTTCTTCTATACTATGGTCATTTTTGAGCAGCAGGATTTGCCCAATGCCCTGCAGCGGCAGGGAGGATTTATCCCCGGCATCAGGCCCGGAGCACATACCAAGGAGTATCTGGACGTGGTGATAAAGCGTATTACCTGGGCGGGGGCTTTGTTCCTGGCTGTCGTGGCCATAGTGCCCTTCCTGGCCCGAGAGATAACCGACGTGCAGGTAATACAGCTATCCAGCATGGGCATGCTCATCGTGGTGGGCGTTGTCCTGGATACCATGAAGCAGGTGGAGGCGCAACTGGTGATGCGGCGCTATGAGGGCTTCATCAAATAGGAATAAAGGTGTATATTATCTTTCTGGGTGCCCCCGGAGCCGGCAAGGGAACGCAGGCTGCCGAGGTGGCCCGGAAGTTAAAGTTGGTCCATATCGCCTCCGGCGACCTGTTTCGGCAGGCGCTGGAGCAGGGGACTGAGTTGGGTATAAAGGCTAAGTCTTATATGGAAAGGGGGGTGCTGGTCCCCAACCAGATAACCATAGAGATGGTTCTGGAGCGCATTTCGGCTCCGGATAGTAAGCGGGGGGCAATCCTGGACGGCTTCCCCCGCAACCTGGAGCAGGCTGAGGCTCTGGATAAAGCCTTGAGCCGGGAGGACAAGGCGATAGATAAGGTGGTATATATTAAAGTATCTGAGGAGGAGTTGCTCAGGCGTTTGAGTGGACGCTGGGTTTGTCGCCAGTGCCAGACGCCCTGCCATGCCACCGATTCTCCCCCCAGGGTTCCGGGGAGGTGCGATAGGTGCGGCGGCGAGCTCTACCAGCGCCCTGATGATACCGAAGAGAGCATCAGGAAGCGGCTGGAGGTCTACTCGGTGGAGACGGCTCCCCTGATTGACTATTACCGCCGGGCGGGGAAGCTGTTGGAGATAGACGGCGTGGGGGGCGTGGCTGAGGTAGCTGGGAAGATAACCGCCGCCCTGGGCGGGTAGGGGTTGTAATTTAAGAGATATGAGCATAATTATTAAATCGGAGAGGGAGATTGCTATAATGCGCCAGGCGGGCAGGGTTGTCGCCACCGTGCTGGATATCCTGAGCCGAAGGTTGAAAGCAGGCATGAAGACCAAAGAATTGGATATTATCGCCGCCGAGGAAGTGACCAGGCTGGGGGCTAAACCCTCGTTCAAGGGATACCGGGGGTTTCCGGCCAATCTCTGCGTTTCGGTAAACGATGAAGTGGTGCACGGGATTCCGGCCGAGCGAATTTTGCGCCGGGGTGATATAGTATCACTGGACCTGGGGGCGATTTTTAAGGGTTTTCAGGGCGACGCCGCCGTTACCGTCGGCGTCGGCGAAATCAGCCCTAAGGCTGGAGAGCTTGTCCAGACTACCGAGGGCGCCCTGGAGGCCGGCATCGCTGCCGCCCGTCCCGGGGCGAGATTGGGGGATATTTCGGCGGCTATCCAGAACTACGCCGAGTCCCGGGGCTATTCGGTGGTGCGTGAGTATACCGGCCATGGTATCGGGCGCCAGATGCATGAGGAGCCTCAGATACCGAACTTTGGCCTGGCCGGGACCGGGCCGATGCTGGAGAAGGGCATGGCCCTGGCCCTGGAACCGATGGTCAATGTCGGCGACTGGCATACCCGGGTCGGCGGCGACCAGTGGACGGTGCTGACCGCTGACGGCAGCCTTTCCGCCCATTTTGAACATACCATCGTCATTACCGACGGAGAAGCCGAGGTGCTTACCGCCAGAGAAGGAGTCTATGCCTAAGAAGGAGGCTATTGAGGTTGAGGGGACGGTAGTCGAACCCCTGCCCAATGCCATGTTTCGGGTCGAGTTGCCCGACGGACATAAGGTGCTGGCTCATATTTCGGGCCGGATAAGATTGCATTATATCCGAATCCTGCCCGGGGACAAGGTCCTGGTGGAGCTTTCCCCCTACGACCTGAGCCGGGGCAGGATTACCTATCGGTTTAAATAAAAAGGGGTTTAAAGTATCATGAAAGTAAAGGCTTCAGTTAAAGTTAGATGTGAAAAGTGCAAGATAGTGAAACGGCGCGGGGTGGTCAGGGTTATCTGTTCCAACCCGAGGCATAAGCAGAGGCAGGGATAAGGAGGCACCCAGATGGCACGTATCGCTGGAGTAGATATACCTAAGAACAAGCAGGTACTGGTCTCACTGCAGTATATCTATGGCATCGGCTATGCTTTGAGCCATAAGATTCTGGCCCAGGCCGGCGTCGACCCCTATACCAAGGTGAGCGACCTGGCTGAAGAAGAGGTCAATCGCCTGCGGGAGATTATTGACCGCGAGCACAATGTCGAGGGAGAGTTGAGGAAAGAGGTCGACCTCAATATCAAGCGCCTTATTGAGATTGGCAGCTATCGCGGTCAGAGGCATCGCCGCGGCCTGCCGGTCAGGGGGCAACGCACCCGGACCAATGCCCGTGCCAAGCGGGGCGCCCGCAAGACGGTGGCTGGCAGGGGACAGAGACGGGGCACGACTAAGAAATAAACTGTTATAATCTTAAAGCGGAGGTATAATGGCACAGAAAAAGCGAGCTAAATCAAGAAGGCGGGAGCGCAAGTCCGTCCCGGTGGGGAGGGCCTATATCCAGTCCACCTTCAATAACACCATAGTCACCCTTACCGACCCCCAGGGGAACGTTATCGCCTGGGGAAGCTCTGGTTCTGCCCGCTTTAAGGGTTCACGCAAGGGCACTCCCTATGCGGCTCAATTGGCGGCTCATGATGCGGCGCGAAAAGGCATGGAGCACGGCCTGCGCCAGATAGAGGTCTATGTTAAGGGGCCGGGCAGTGGACGGGAGGCGGCTATCCGTTCCCTCCAGGCTTCGGGCCTTAACATTACCGGCATCAGGGACGTAACCCCCATCCCGCATAACGGTTGTCGTCCGCGTAAGAGGAGGCGGGTGTAGAGCCATGGCGAGATATGCATCAGCCGTCTGCCGGTTGTGTCGGCGTAGCGGTGAAAAGCTAATGCTTAAGGGCAGCCGCTGCTTTAGTCCCAAGTGCGCCATGGAGCGGCGGGGCAAGCCGCCGGGGCAGCAGCCTATGAGGCGGCGGCGGCTTTCTGACCGCGGACTGCAGCTCAGGGAGAAGCAGAAAGCCCGCTATAGCTACGGAATTATGGAAAGGCAGTTCCGTCGTCTCTTCGGCAAGGCGGAGAGGCAGTTAGGCATCACCGGGGAGAACCTGCTGGTGCTGCTGGAGAGGCGGCTGGATAATGTTGTCTACCGCCTGGGCTTTGCCGACTCTCGTCCCCAGGCCCGCCAGCTGGTCCAGCACGGACATATCATGGTCAACGACCGCAAAACGGATATACCTTCCTCTCTGGTCAAGGAAGGCGATACCATTAGTTGGAAGGAAACCAGCACCAAGACCGAGTATTATAAACAGGTGCGCCCCAGTATCGAGAGCAAGGTCATTCCGGGCTGGTTGAGCCTGGAGGAAGAGAATCTGGTGGGTCGGGTCTTGTCCCTGCCCACCCCCGATGACATCGAGGCTAAATTCGAGGGGCAGAGTATCGTTGAATATTACTCAAGGTAGCTTTTAGGAGGTAAAATTTGACTCGTCTGGCTATAGCCAATATTGAGTGTGTCGATAGTGCCGAAAATTTCGGCCGCTTCCGGGTTGAGCCGCTGGAGAAGGGCTTTGGCGCCACTCTGGGCAATGCTCTGCGCCGGGTGCTCCTTGGCTACCTTCCCGGGGCGGCGGTGACCCGGGTTAAGATAGAGGGGATTCAACACGAGTTCTCTACTATCCCTTCGGTCAAGGAAGATGTCACCGAGTTTCTGCTCAATGTTAAGGCGCTGCGGCTGAAGTCCCTTTCCAGCCAGCCGGGCAAGTTGATGCTGGATGTGGAGAGGGAGGGCAGAGTTACCGCCGCCGACATCGAGCCCTCCACCGACTTTGAAATCGTCAACCCCGAGCTTTATCTGGCTACCCTGGATTCGCCGGAAGCCAAGCTCTATGCCGAGTTCGACGTTGAATTGGGTGAGGGCTATCGGGCGGCTGAGTCCGGCGATAACCTGCCGGTAGGGACGATTCCGATGGACGCCGTCTTTACCCCGGTACGCAAGGTTAATTTTGAGGTTGCCCCGAGCCACGTCAGTCGGGAGATAAACCGGGAGCGGTTGGAGCTGGAGGTGTGGACCGATGGCACTATATCGCCGGTGGATGCCATCAGCCAGAGCGCCGAGATTCTGGTAGAACAGCTATCTCCCTTCATCGCTTATGCCAAGGTTTCTCGCCTGGAGGAGGAGAAGCAGCTCATTCGCGCCTCTATCAGCGACGAGAAATATAACATGCCTGTGGAGCAGCTTGACCTTTCGGTGCGCACCATGAACTGCTTAAGGCGCGGCGGCATCGCCACCGTGGGCGAACTCATCAGCCGGGGGGAGAGAGGGCTGCTGGCATTGCACAATTTCGGGCAGAAGTCCCGCCAGGAGGTAGAGGAGCGGCTGGCTTCACTGGGGTTGGCCTTCACTCCGCCGATGGAGGAAGAAGCCGGCGAGGAAGGTGAGGAAGAGAAATGAGGCACAAGGTAGCCGGCAGAAAACTGGGCCGCTCTTCAGCTCACCGCCGGGCGCTCTATCGCAACCTGGTAACCGACCTGCTGAACTATGAGAAGATTACTACTACCGAGGCTAAGGCTAAGGAAGTAAGGGGTTTGGCGGAGCGGATGATTACCCTGGGTAAAACAGGGGGTCTCCACTCCCGCCGTCAGGCGCTTACCTTTATTCTGGATAAGAAGATAGCCGAAAAGGTATTTGCCGAGCTGGCCGCAAGGTATGCCGAGCGCCCCGGCGGCTATACGCGCATCGTCAAGCTGGGGCCCAGGCCGGGCGACGGGGCGGCTATGGTCCAGTTGGAGCTGGTAGAGTAAGGGAGGTTTTTTAAAGTTTTGGCAGAGACGACCAAGATTTTACTGGTAATAGAATATGACGGCACGCACTACCACGGTTTTCAGTGGCAGAACGGCCTGCCCTCCATCCAGGGAGAGGTGGAGAAGGCCTTGACCAGGCTTACCGGGGAGAGGCGGCGGGTGATGGCCGCCAGCCGCACCGATGCCGGCGTTCATGCCCGGGAGCAGGTGGCTAGCTTCAGGACGGACTCATCTCTTCCCATGGCTAACTTCACCAGCGGCTTGAACCATTATCTGCCGGCTGATATTGCCGTCAAGGCGGCTTATAGAATAGACGACGATTTTAACGTCAGGCGGGACGCTTTGAGCCGGGAATACAGCTACTATATATTGAACAGCCCCACCCGCTCACCGATGAGGGAAGGCTTTGCCTACCTGGTGGCCACCCCCTTAGACATCGAAGCCATGAACCGGGCGGCCCGGGCTCTTATCGGCCAGCATGACTTCGCCTCGTTCGCCAGTAGCAATGGAGCTAACATGAAAAGCACGGTGAGGCATGTCCTCCGCGCCGAAGTAGAGAGGGAGGGAGAGCTGGTTATCTTCAATATGACGGCCAACTCTTTCCTGCTTCACCAGGTGCGCAATACGGTGGGGGCGCTAATCAGGGTGGGCCTGGCCAAGATGAGCGCCGGTGAATTTGGTAGTATACTTGAAGCCAGGAAGAAGTCGCTGGCGGGGCCGACCGCCCCGGCCTGCGGGCTGTTTCTTAACCGGATAAACTATCCTCGCCCTTTTGGGGGGTGTGATGAAGACCTATAGCACCAAGGCCTCTGATATTGAACGCCAGTGGCACGTGATTGATGCCTCGGGCAAAATTCTGGGCAGGCTGGCTACCGAGGTTGCTGGCCTACTTATGGGCAAGCATAAGCCGATATTCACCCCTAACCTGGATACCGGCGATTTCGTCGTCGTTATCAATGCGGCTAAGGTTCGGGTTACCGGTAATAAGGCGGAACAGAAGCTCTATTATCGGCATTCAGGCTACCCGGGGGGGTTAAAGAGCATCAATCTGGAGAGAATGATGCAGGCCAATCCTGCCCGGGTGATTGAGCATGCCGTCAAGGGTATGCTGCCCCACAATCGGCTGGGGGCTCAAATGATAAAGAAGCTCAGGGTCTATGCCGGGGGGAGTCATCCTCACCTGGCCCAGACCGGGGCTAGTGCAAAGGGGGCTGGTAGTTAAAGTGGTTCAAACGGAGAAGCAAACCTATTTTTACGGGACCGGGCGGCGCAAGACATCTATTGCTCGGGTAAGGCTGGTGCCGGGCACCGGCGAGATTATCGTCAATGGTATTCCCTACGAGCAGTTGTTCCCTCGCACCGAGCACCGCCGCCTGATAACCAAGCCGCTCCTGGTTACAGAGAGCCTGGGCAAGTACAATACCGTGGTCAAGGTGGAGGGCGGCGGCATATCGGGGCAGAGTGGGGCTATCTCCCATGGTATTGCCCGCGCCCTGGTGAAGGCTGATGAGAGCCTAAAGACCGTGCTGCGCCAGAACGGTCTGTTGACCAGGGACCCCCGGGTCAAGGAGAGGCAGAAGCCGGGGCTTAAGCGGGCGCGCAAGGCACCTCAGTATACCAAGAGGTAAGACGGGTTGTCTTAAAGTCAGCGTTTCTTGTGGCATTGCCCTTTTGCCTGCTTTTAGGCTTTCCCCCGCCCCTCCAGGTCTTTTTTCCCACCCAGCCCGCCCAAAAGGGTTTTACCCTCTTAAACTCTC
>DUEC01000043.1 GCA_011176635.1 Dehalococcoidia bacterium
ACTGGGAGGAGCAGGCCCGGCTCTCATTAGACCCCGAGCTGGCCCGCCAGGTCCACGGTAAGCATGCCTCCACCAGCAAGGCTTGCAGTATGTGCGGCCAGTTCTGCGCCATGGAGTTGGTGGAAAAGTATCTGGGTATCTCGGCAACCAAGTGCTAGCTATAAAGGAGGAGTAGAATGCCACTATTTCAGCCGGTTAAGGAAAGCGAAGTAACCAGGGCTATCGTCAGCAGCTTTCTCCACCAGGTCGAAGAGTATGCTGAGAGCGATGTCATTATTGTCGGCGCCGGCCCCAGCGGGCTGGTGGCGGGCAGAGAGCTGGCCAGAGCCGGACTAAAGACCTTGATTATTGAGCGCAATAACTATCTGGGCGGCGGCTTCTGGAGCGGCGGCTATTTTATGAACAAGGTTACTTTAAGGGCGCCGGCCCAGGAGTTCCTCGACGAGCTGGGGGTGCCCTGCTCCCCGGCCGGCCAGGGGCTATATGTAGCCGACGCCCCTCACGCCTGTTCCCGGCTCATCGCTGCTGCCTGCGATGCCGGGGTCAAGGTTTTCAACCTGACTATAGTCGAAGACATAGTAATTCACCAGGATAACAGGATAGCCGGGGTAGTGGTCAACTGGAGCCCTATCATCCATCTCCCCAAAGAGGTCTCCGCCCTGGACCCGATACCCCTGGAAACCAAAGTGGTCATCGATGCCACCGGCCATGATGCCAGCGTGGCCAAGAAACTGGTACAAAGGGGCATGCTCCAGATGACGGGGGAAGGGGCACTGTGGATTGATAAATCGGAGGAGGCGGTGGTCGAGCGCACCAGCGAGGTCTACCCAGGGCTGATTGTCACCGGCATGGCGGTGGCCAGCGTCTTCGGGCTGCCCCGCATGGGGCCTACCTTCGGCGGTATGCTCTTCTCCGGGAAACGAGCCGCTGAGGTCGCCCGAAAAATCGTGACCAAGCGATAGAAATGAAAAGCAGTCTTAATATAGGCAGGATATTCGGCATCCAGTTCCGGCTGCACTATACCTGGTTCGCCATATTCCTGTTGGTGACCGTCTCATTCTCCTGGCAGCTCTTCCCGGCCGCCTACCCCGACTGGAGCCAGTTTCTTTACTGGTCTATCGGCATCGCCACCAGCCTGCTCTTCTTTGCCTCGGTACTGGCCCATGAGCTAGCCCACAGCCTGGTGGGCAGAGCCAACGACATCCCGGTAAAGAGTATAACCCTGTTTATCTTCGGCGGCATAGCTCATATGACCAGAGAGGCAACCAAAGCCAGCGCTGAATTCAAGATGGCGGCGGCCGGCCCCGCCTGCAGCCTGGTAATCGGCGGGGTTTTCGCCCTGGTCTGGTTCTTAACCCAGGACATAGCGGAACCACTATCAGCGATGGCTTTCTACCTGGCCCAGATAAACGCCCTGCTGGCTGTTTTCAACCTGATTCCGGGCTTCCCCTTAGACGGCGGGCGCGTCTTCCGCTCCCTGATGTGGCGCTTCAGCGGCAACTACCAGCGTTCTACCCTCATCGCCACCCGGGTGGGACAGGGCATAGCCTACAGCTTTATTCTGGGCGGCATCCTGATGGTAATCCTCCTCCAGGAGTGGTTAGGCGGTCTCTGGCTAGTCTTTATCGGCTGGTTCCTGCAGAACGCGGCTTCAACCAGCTATCGTCAGACAAAATGGCGCCAAGCCCTGCGCGGGCTAAGCGCATCTCAGGTGATGACCTCCGAATACACCGAAGTCCCACCCGATATTACCACAAGCGAGCTGGTCAGAGAGTACGTCCTGCCCAGGGGGTACAGCTTCTTCATAGTCAGCGGTGAAGGCGGGGCTAAAGGAATCTTGAGCCTGTATAATATCAAGTCCGTCCCCCAGTCAAAATGGGATACGACCCGGGTTGAGGAGATAATGCTCTCCCTTGACCAGCTAAAGCCGGCCCGCCCTGAAGACGACGTCCTGAGCCTGGTGGAACGGATGGAGGCGGATGAGCTAAACCAGATACCGGTGGTGGCTGAGGGCAGGATTATCGGGCTGATTACCCGCGATAACCTGATAAGGTTTATCCGCGCCCGCTCCGAGCTGGGGATGAAATGAATTTGCCCGACGCCGTGGTTATCGGCGGCGGACCGGCGGGCAGCCGTGTTGCCTCCCGGCTAGCAGAGATGGGGCACGAGGTAGTGGTGCTAGAGAGGCAAAAGCAGCCCGGGGAGCGAGCCTGCTGCACCGGTCTTATCAGCCAGAACTGCGTCACCGACTTTGACATCGATGAAAAGGTTATCTTGAAGCGGGCGAACAGCGCCCGCTTATTTTCGCCCTCGGGGATAATGCTCCGGCTCTGGCGGGAAAAAACCCAGGCCTGCATCATAGACCGGGCCGCCTTTGACACCGCCATAGCCGACAGAGCGCAGGAGAAAGGGGCAAAATACCTTACCGGTACCCTGGTCAAGAACCTGGAGGTTGGAGACGATAGGGTCAGACTTGAGGCGGTCTGCCGGGGGGAAAGGCTAAACCTCGAGGCCAGAGCCGCGGTTATTGCCGCCGGTTTTGGCTCAACACTGGCCGAGAAGCTGGGTCTAGGCAGAGTCGGCGACTTCGTCGTCGGAGTCCAGGCCGAGGTAGCAACCAAAGGGACTGACGAAGTGGAGGCTTACTTCGGGGAGGAGATAGCCCCCGGCTTCTTCGCCTGGCTGGTGCCGACCTCTTCCCGGAGGGCCAGGCTGGGACTGCTCTCCCGTCGCCACCCCAGGCTTTACCTGGAGAGGTTAATGTTATCACTTAAAACTCAGGGCAAGATAATCGAGGGCAAGGTCAAGCCCTGCTATGGAGGCATACCGCTAAAACCGTTAGCCAGGACCTACGGCCAGCGACTGCTGGTGGTAGGCGATGCCGCCGGGCAGGTTAAGCCAATCAGCGGCGGCGGCATCTACTACGGCCTGCTTTGCGCCGATATAGCCGCCGATACTTTACACCAGGCGTTGAAAGGTGATAACCTTTCAAGCAGGGCTCTGGCTGGCTACCAGCGCCGGTGGCGCAAAAAACTGGGGCCAGAGCTGGATATTGGCTACTACGCCCGAAAATTTTATGAGCGCCTGAGTGATAAGCAGATTGACCGGATGTTCAGCTTGATAAAGTCCCGAGGCATTGACCAGGCCCTGCTCCAGGCGGAGGACCTGTCCTTTGACTGGCACGGCGAGGCAGTAATGAGGTTGATAGGACACAAGATTGTAGCCAACGCCCTGCAGGCGATGAAGGCTCCTTTCCTGTTAGGGAGACAGCCGTGAACATCGCCCAGAACCCTAACCTGGGTGAAGCCGCCAGCAGTTTCCTCTCCAGCCTGCCCCCCAAAGAGGGAGAGGTAAGCCAGCAGGCGGTATACGGATTTGTCCGCTGGTGCGGCTGGGAAAGCCCCTGCGCCGGAATCACCGCCCGCGAGGTGGCTAACTACGCCGAGCAGCTGTCATCATCGCAGGCCAACTACCTGAATAATCTTGAGCTGGTGCGTGCCTTCCTGGCTTACACCAAGAAACAGGGCTGGAGCAAGACCAACCTGGCAACCTACCTCAAGCCCAAGAAGGCGAAAGCCAGATTGCCCTCTTCAGCCAGGCGTAATCTGCCCCCGCCAGCCTCCCTGACCCAGCAGGGATATGACGACATGAAGGCCGAGCTGGAGGAGCTTAAAATGCGGCGGCCTCAGGCTATCGACGAGATACGCCGAGCGGCGGCGGACAAGGACTTCCGCGAAAATGCGCCCCTGGACGCGGCCAGGGAGGAAAGGGGCTACCTGGAGGGGCGGATTAGAGAGCTGGAAGCGGCTCTGAAATCGGCGACCATCATCGGTGAAAAGGAAAAGGTAGCGCCCAAGGTAAGCGTGGGTGATAGTATTGTCCTCCGTGACCAGGTTTCGGGCGAGGAATTGCGCTATACCATAGTCAGCCCCAGGGAGGTAGACCCGACCAAGGGCAGGATTTCCAGCAACTCGCCCATAGGCAAAGCCGTTATCGGCCAAGCCCAGGGAGAGGTAGTGGAGATAGCGGCACCGGTAGGCAAGCTGCGCTACCAGCTGGTGCAGATTGAGCGCTAATATTATCGGGGAGAGAAAATGAGAGGCGCTTCTAAGCCGAGTCGGATTTTCGGGATTAGCATAAGGCTACATTATACCTGGGTCCTGGCTCTCGCCCTGATAGCCGCCATCATGGTGACCCAGTTCCCCTCATCTTCCCCCCTGTGGCAAAGGGCAAGCCTGGGAATAGCCACCGGCCTGCTTTTTTTCATATCGATAACCGCCCGTGAATTTATCCTCAATCTCATCGCCATCGTCAGAGGCATACCGGTGAGGAGGACTACCCTGCTCATCTTCGGCGGAGTCCCCCAGATAAGCAAAGAGTCCACCCGGCCTCTTTTAGAGATTTTGATGGCTATAACCGGTCTCCTGACCACCCTGATAATAGGCGGAGTTTTTTATGGGATTTATGCGGCATTGATAAACTCGGGCAGTGTGGTCATCGCCGGACTTATCCAGTGGTTAGCCTTCATCTTTTTTATGCTGTTTATCTTCCACTTCGTTCCCGGTTTTCCCTTAGACGGCGGCAAAATCCTGCGGGCACTGCTGTGGAGGCTGACCGACAATTATGAGCGGGCGACACGCATTGCCAGCTGGTGCGGATGGACGGCGGGCTGGCTTTGCGTCGCTCTGGGGATTCTGTTAATGGTCACCGAACTCCAATGGCTGAACGGGCTGCTACTGGCCGGCACGGGGTGGGTCTTGCAGGGCGCCGCCACCAAGAGTCGACGCCAGGCGAAACTGCTTGAAGCCCTCAAAAGGATTAAGGCTCAGGATATAATGAGCCGGCAAAGCCCTCTTATCAGCCCGGAGACCACCGTCAGTCAAGTAATCCACGATTACATTCTGGCTACCGGACATCGCCATCTCATCGTAGCCGACGACGGTAAATTTCTGGGGATAGCCACCATCAATAATATAAAACGAGTGCCCAAAAAGCGCCGCGGCTCTCATATCGGCAGAACTATGACGCCCTCAAGCGAGCTCAATACCGCTCAACCCCAGCAATCGGCGGCAAGCCTGCTCGGGCAAATGGACGAGATGGGAATTGACTACATGCCGGTGCTGGAGGACGATACCGTGGTCGGCATCGTAACCCGCGACCACCTGATTCGCCTGGCCCAAAATCTGGCCGAGCTTGGAATGTAACCGGGGCCCGGCTTAACTGCCGGTAACAACATAAGCCGAAAGCTCGTCAATAATGCTTATCTGCCGGATTTCGGTAGAGTAGACCCTCCATTCAACCCTGAACCAGCGTAAGGGTCTTTCCGCCCGCGACCATATCTGCAGCATCAGGTCACAGGGGTTATCGCTAAGCCACTCCACGCGTTGAACGCTGGTAAGGGGCGTGCCAGCCACTATCTCAACCTCATAATGGTTGCGCTCAACCCCCTCCGGCAGTAACCCCTGCCGATAAATACTCCACTCCACCTGTACCTCGTTCCTGGGAGCAGCCATAGTCCGCAGGTAGAGCCGACAATCTTCGGGGTTATCAGCGCTCAACCAGTAAGACTCCTGAATGCTGGTAAAAAACAGGAAGGGATTGACCAGATTTACTATATAATTAGCCCGCTGGCTCCCGGGGGGACACCCCCCAACCACATCCTCCCAGACCTGCCAGATAAAATAGGACTCGTTCCTGTGCTCCAGCAGGCCGCTATTGACCAGAATACCGCCGACGACGTCCTCCCAATAATCCGTTCCCAGCAGCCAGTTAGCTTTATGCTCAAAAGAGCCGCCCCGGGCAAAGACGGAGCATTCCACGCCTCCTCCAAAGATATAATGAAGAATCTGCTCCACCATGAAGCCGGCTACCTCCTCGTCGCTGGCATAATCGCTATGGGCATGCTCTCCGTAGTAGACCACGTCAGCCCCGCTGGCATACTGAGCCGAGATTGGTATGGCGCTGTCGTCCATATCTCTGGGCCAGCCATCGATTCCGCCCGGGTTAAACTGCTCACTAACCGGCGATGCTTCAGCCGAGATGAAAGCCAGCCAGTGGCTGTTGGTACCCACCCAACTCCCGTCTTGAGAGCTATCGTAGTAGGAAATAGAATTACAAATTCCCCGGTCAGACAGCAACCATCGGGCCCGGCAATAGTCCATTACCGAGCCGCCGCCGGTAACATAATACCCGTCCAGGCTCTTAATAGGGCTATTGATAGTTACCACCAGCGCCACCCTGTCAGCCAGACCCCCTACGTTATGGGCGACGGCATAAAGGGCGGCTTTGCCCCCGGCGCTGTGCCCGATTAAGATTAGATTATCCCTACCGGGGAAGTATTCATTGATGCTGTCAGCGATGTTCTCCGCCCAGGTCTCAATATCCTCATCGCTGGGAAAGCACCTAGCCAGGATATTAACCTCAATCTCAATGCCGGGATTGGCCTCCTCGTATTCAAGGATATACGGCCTTATCTCCTCCATCATAATATCGGTAAAAAGCTGGAAATTACAGACATTGCTGCCAGCACCATGAATAAAAACGAAGTTCAGCTCCCTTACCTGGACTGGCTCCTCATCCGCTGATTGTGCCGGGCTATAGGCGCCGAGCTGGATAATCAGCCCGATGATTACGAGCAGGACTAAGCGTTTCATAATGGCGGTGAACATCTTTTGAAAAACCTCAAACCAAAGGTATCACTTGCTTTAGCGAGTGTCAATACTGCCTCTTTGCCGAGATGAGAGGTTTTAAGGTATAATTCAAACTCAGGAGAGGTGTCCGAGTGGTTTATGGTGCCGCTCTCGAAAAGCGGTCTCCGGTTATACCGGAGCGTGGGTTCGAATCCCACCCTCTCCGCCAGTAGACGATTTCAGGAGAGGTGCTGGAGTGGCCTATCAGGCACGCCTGGAGAGCGTGTGTAGCCTTTGGCTACCGTGGGTTCGAATCCCACCCTCTCCGCCATCCTCCTAAAATAACTTAAAATATAAGGAAGATTGCCATCAAGAAACCAAGAGTTCTCTCCCTTTTCTCAGGGCTAGTGCCCCTCTTTGTCTTAGCCCACTTCAGCCATCATTTCACCGCCGCCATTTTCCAGCCCCTCACCCCTTTCATCCGGGATGAATTCTCCCTCGACTACGAACAGATGGGCTGGATGATGTCCGCCTATAACCTCGCCTACGGCTTCAGCCACCTGCCCGCCGGCTGGCTCTCCGACCGCCTCGGCCCCCGCCTGATGATTACCCTGGGCATCTCCGGGGTAGCCCTGTTCGCCATATTCGTCGGTATTGCCCCCACCTATCTGGTAATGGCCATTTTCCTGATACTATTGGGGATTATGGGCGGCGGCTATCACCCCGCCGCCTCGCCCCTGGTCGCGGCATCCGTGGACAAGAGAGACCGGGGCAGTGCGCTGGGACTGCACCAGATAGGCGGCACCGCCAGCTTCTTTCTCACCCCCCTGATTGCAGCGGCGCTTTTCCAGGTCTTAAGCTGGCGGGGCACCATTATTACCATGGCAATCCCCGCCTTCATTATCGGCATCGTGCTCTTCGTACTCTTAGGCAGACGCGGCTATGCACAAAAAGCACCGCCGGTAGCTGCCAGCCGCCAAGTTGAACCAGAGAAGACCTCGGGCAACCTGCGCCGGCTGATACCCTTTATTACCCTGGGGGTGATGCTTCAGGTCCTGATATTTGCGGCGATATCCTATATTGCCCTCTTTGCCGTTGACGACCTCCAGGCCAGCGAGGAAACCGGCGCCCTCCTCTTCGCCCTCTTCCACTTCGCCGGGCTGTGGGCGGGACCCGTCGGCGGTTACCTCTCCGACCGTCTGGGTACGGTGCCGGTGATGCTGACGGTGAGCATTATCGCCGGTCCTGCCCTGTACCTGCTAAGCCTGGCTTCTCTGGGCTGGAGCATCTGGTTGCTACTGCTCGTCATCGGCATCTGCATGTATATGGCCATGCCGGTCACGGAGGCCTATATCATCACCAATGCCCCGGAGCGCCGCCGCTCCACCGTCCTCGGCATCTACTACTTTGCCAGCCGGGGAGGTATCGGCCTAACCATACCGGCAGTGGGCATCCTCGCCGACCGTTTCGGCTTTGCCACCAGCTTCACCATTGTCGGGGGTATGATGCTGGGGGTGGCCATCATCTGCTCGGCATTCCTCTGGAGAAGACAGGACCAGAGTAGTTCTCGTCCCTTTTAACCTATCTCTTTCTTCCCCCCTCCCCCATTTTTTACCTTACTCTTTCTTCCCGCCCTAACCCACCCTCGGAGGCCGACTTCCCCAACCCCTTGCTCTGTTGGGGTATTTAAAATGGGTGCCAACCCTTTTAGGGCGGGCTGGGTGGGAAACAAGACCTTCTTAATGTGGGGAGGGGGATAAAAGGGGATAAATCCTCATTGTAACCAGTTTGCCGCTATGCTAGAATGGCTTTGAAAATGGCCCAAAAAGACATCAAATACTGGGTTGGTTTTAATCTGATACCCCGCATCGGGCGGGTGAAACTATCCCAGCTGGAAAGCTACTTTAAAAGCCTGGAGCAGGCCTGGCAGGCTACCCCCGCCGAGCTGAAGCGCGCCGGGCTGGACAAGGGCGCCGTAAACGCCATCACCCAGTGGCGGCCAGAGATTTCTCTGGAAGCGGAGATGGAAAAGCTGGAGCGCCAGGGGGTAAGGGTGCTCAGCTTCCGCGATGCGGATTACCCATCCCGTCTCAAGGAGATATACGACTATCCTCCCATACTTTATGTCAAGGGCTCCCTGCTCCCCAACGACGAGTGGTGCCTGGCGGTGGTGGGCACCCGCCGGTCTACGGTCTACGGGCGCCAGGCTGCCGAGGAGATAGTAACCGACCTGGCTCGAAACAAGATTACCATTGTCAGCGGCCTGGCCAGAGGCATCGACTCCATAGCCCACAAAAGCGCCCTGGAGGCGGGCGGCAGGACGATTGCCGTATTCGGCTGCGGGCTTGATACCGTTTACCCCGCCGAGCATGCCTCCTTAGCCCGGGATATCATCGCCAACGGCGCATTGATAAGCGAGTTTCCTCTGGGCACCGAGCCCAGAAAAGAAAACTTCCCCCTGCGCAACCGGATTATGAGCGGGCTGAGCCTCGGGGTGCTGGTGGTCGAGGCTGGTGAGACCAGCGGCGCCATGATTACCGCCCGCCTGGCGCTGGAGCAGAATAGAGAGGTCTTCGCCGTGCCCGGCAGCATACTTTCAGCCACCAGCCGGGGCACCAACCACCTCATTCAGGAAGGGGCCAAGCTGGTCAGCGAATATACCGATATCCTGGAGGAGCTGAACCTGACCGCGGTCGCCCACCAGATAGAGATTAAGGAGATTATACCCGCCTCCGATACCGAGTCGCTGTTACTGAAGCAGCTCGGCGCCGAGCCTACCCACATTGACGAGGTCTGCCGCAGCAGTGGTCTGCCGACATCGGTGGTCAGCAGTACCCTGGCCATGATGGAGCTTAAAGGGCTGGTAAAGCAGGTAGGAGCCATGAATTACGTCCTCTCCCGTGAAGCCAGAGAGGCATACCGGGTAAAGGTAGACTAAACGATGACGAAGAAACTGGTCATAGTGGAATCGCCAGCCAAGGCCAGAACGCTGGGCAAGCTCCTGGGCAGCAGCTACAGCCTCAAAGCCTCTATGGGCCATGTCCGGGACCTGCCCCGAAGCCAGCTGGGGGTAGACCTGGAAGAGGGCTTTGCCCCCAAATACGTGGTGCCCAGGGCCAAAAGCAAGATTGTCAAGGAGCTTAAAGAAGCCGCCAAGGCTGCCTCTATCATATATCTAGCCACCGACCCCGACCGCGAGGGGGAGGCTATCTCCTGGCACCTGCAAAATGTGACCAAAACCAACCGTAAGCCCTACCGCCGCGTCGTCTTTCACGAAATAACCAAGGAAGCCATCGAGCGCGCCTTCGCCAAACCGCGCTCCATAGATATGCACCTGGTCAACGCCCAGCAGGCAAGGCGCATCCTGGACAGACTGGTCGGCTATAAACTCAGCCCTCTGCTCTGGCAGAAGGTAAGGAGGGGCTTATCGGCAGGCAGGGTGCAGTCGGTGGCGCTGAGGATTATCGTTGACCGCGAGCGTGAAATTGAGCGATTCGTCCCCGTAGAGTACTGGACTATCGAGGCCGAGCTATCCAAGGCGGCTGAGACGGCGGCCTTCAGGGCGCTCCTCATCGGCCTTGCCGACGGCACCAAGCTGGAGATTAAAAACGAGCCGGAAGCGACCAAGCTCAGCGATAGGCTAAAGAAAGCCAGCTACACAGTGAGCAAGGTGGGCACCAAAAAGGTGAACCGCCAGCCGGCGCCGCCGTTTATCACCAGCACCATGCAACAGGAAGCCTGGCGCAAGCTCCGCTTCTCGGCCAAGTTTACCATGTCGGTGGCGCAGGAGCTCTATGAAGGCCTGCCCATCGGCGACGAGGGCAGTGTCGGGCTCATCACCTACATGCGCACAGATTCTACCAGGGTAGCCCGCTCCGCCATCGCCGAGACCAGGGAGTTCATCGCCAGCCATTACGGCGCTAAGTACCTTCCTCCCCACGCCCGCACCTTCGCCCAGACGGTGAAGGGGGCGCAGGAGGCCCACGAAGCCATCCGACCCACCAAGATACGGCGGGAGCCTTCCCGGCTTAAGCCCCACCTCAGCGACGCCCAGTTCAAGCTCTACCAGCTCATATGGAGAAGAATGGTAGCCAGCCAGATGTCGGCGGCCACCTTCGCCAACACCACGGTCGATATTCAAGCCCGATGCCCCCGCCCCAAAGCCGACTACCTCTTCAGGGCTTCCAGCTCGGTGAACACCTTCGACGGCTTTATGGTGCTTTACATTGAGAGCAAAGACGAAGCCGAGGAAAAGGCAGGGGCTAAATTGCCACCACTGGAGAAGGGCGACGAGCTGAAGCTGATAAACCTCCTCCCCGAACAACACTTCACCAAGCCGCCGGCACGCTTTACCGAAGCCACCCTTATCAAGATGCTGGAGCAGTGGGGAATCGGCCGTCCCAGTACCTATGCCCCCATACTTTCCACCATTCAGGAGCGAGAATACGTCACCAAGACCGAGGGCAGGTTCGGGCCCACCGAGCTGGGCGTTATCGTCAACGACCTGCTGGCTAAACACTTCCCCGGCATCGTCGACATTAAATTCACCGCCCAGATGGAGGACGAGCTAGACCAGGTAGCCAACGAAAACAAGGACTGGGTGACGGTGGTCCAGGACTTCTATGCCCCCTTCGCCCAGAGCCTGGAGAGCGCCGCCGAGCTTATGGAAAAGGTGAAGCTGGAGGAGGTAACCGACGAAATCTGCCCCCGGTGCGGCAAGCCCATGGTAATCAAATACGGGCGCTACGGGAAATTCATCGCCTGCAGCGGCTACCCCGACTGCAAATACACCAAGTCTTTCCAGGTCAAGGTCGGGGTCAAGTGCCCGCAGTGCGGCGGGGAGATAGTAGAGAAGAAAAGCAAGAAAAAGCGCACCTTCTACGGCTGCAGCAACTACCCCGACTGCACCTTCGCCACCAACCTTAAGCCCATCCCCCAGCCCTGCCCACAGTGCGGCGGCCTGCTCACCGTCTATAGGAGAAATTTAGCCAAATGCACCAAGTGCGATTATAAGGGCAGACTGGCAGAGGTGACAGAAAGCGGAGCCGCTGCGGCTCAAGTGACAGAGACGACCAGGAAAAGCAAAGCCCCCGCGGGAGGGAAGAAAACCACCAAAGAACGGGGGGCAAAGAAGACCGCCCGGAAACGGCGTAGTAGCAAGAAAGCCGCCGGTTAAAAAGGTGGTGGAGTGGAGGACACTAAAGGAGAGCTC
>DUEC01000044.1 GCA_011176635.1 Dehalococcoidia bacterium
AGCTACCTTATACCTTTAGCAGTTCTTCCAGAGGCTCGTCATCAGCCACCGGCCCGACCACCGCCAAACGCAGCTGACCTGATACCAGCAGCTCTTGAGCTATCATTTTAAGCTCCTCGGCGGTGATGGCATCAATAATGGCTACCACCTGATCAACGTTTAAGATGCGGTCGGTGAGAACTTCCTGTCCCCCCATCCAGCCGGCAACAGTGCGGCTATCCTCCATGCGCAGTAGCAGGCGCCCCTTGGCCAGCTCCTTAGCCTTGGCTATCTCAGCTTCGGGGACTGTCTCCTTGAGCTGGGAAAGCTGCTCCAGGACGGCTTTGATGGCTACCCGCAGGTTTTTGGGCTCCACTCCGGCATAGATAGTAACGGCGCCGGTGTCAAGATAGTGCTCAGCGTAGCTATGGATGCTGTAGGCAAGTCCCAGGCGGTCGCGAATCTCGCTGAACAGGCGGCTGCTCATGCCCTCTCCCAGGATGACGTTGAGCAGGTCGAGGGCAAAGCGCCTGGGGTGGAGCAGGGGCAGGCCGGTCAGCGCCAGGCAAAGGTGGGCCTGCTCGGTATCTTTCCTCTCGATGCGCACCGGTGGGAATTTTAGCTCTTCATATGCCGAATATCCGGGACGGGGCTCCCGCTCAGCCCACCCGCTTAGGGTTTGCTCCACGGCCGCGGCTGCTTCCCGGTGATTGATAGCGCCGGCTATGCTGACCACGGCGTTGCTGGGCAGATACTGGCGGGCCATGTAATCGAGTATCATCTCCCGGGTGAGGGCAGCCACCGATTGCTTGCTGCCGGCTATATCCCTCCCCAGCGGGTGAGAGGGCCACAGAAGCTCGTCGATGAGCATGTTGACCAGCTGTGATGGGGAGTCCCGGCCCATGTTAATCTCTTCAATGATAATCTGGCGCTCGCTCTCAATGTCCGCCGGCTCGAACCGGGAGTGGAGCAGTATATCGGCCAGCACATCCAGGGCTAGCGGGAAGTGGGGTTGAGCCACCTTGCACCAGTAAACGGTCAGTTCCTTATCGGTGCCGGCGTTGATGATTCCGCCCACCCCCTCTATTGCCTCGGATATTTCCCTGGAGCTGGCGCGCCGGGAGGTGCCCCTGAAACAGAGATGCTCAATAAAGTGCGAGGCGCCAGCCTGCGGCTCGGTCTCATAGCGGGAGCCGACCCCGATGAAAATGCAGATGGATACCGAGTGGGTATGGGGCATGGGGGCGGTGAGGAGACGCAGTCCATTGCCTAAGGTGGTCTTTTGGTACAATTTTTGCCTCTTCTATTAGGGCTAAATGATATTCTAATGTTATGCCCGAGGGGTGTCAATTCAAAATGGTCATGACGTTCTTCTTCCCCCCGCCCCGATTTTATATCTTTTCCCACCCACCACCCTTTTAAGGTAAAGAGGGGGCTTTGCCCCCTCTTAAACACCCCCAATAAGGGGTTAATAGAGGTCTAACCCCTTTAGGGCGGGCTGGGTGGGAAGTAAAACGCTGGGGGTGGGGGGCTGGCAGGCTTTGTAAAAAAGGAGCGTTTATTATAAACTGGTAAGGAAACACTCTTTAACCAATATATCAGGCAGGTGGGCAAGATGGAGAGAAAATATAAATATCAGAGTTCTATCCCCCAGTACTACAACGTAACCACGAAGATGATAGACGAGATGGTGGAGAAGGGGCTGGGCGATAAGGTAGCCGTATACTATAAGGATGAGACCTATACCTATGCCGAGATGCAGAGCTTGATAAACAAGGTGGGCAATGCGCTCAAGATTCTCGGCGTGCATACGGAAGAGCGGGTGATGCTGGTGATGTATGATTCTCCGGAGGCTATGGCCAGCTTCTTCGGCGCTATCAAAATCGGCGCCATCCCGACGCCGGTCAACTACATGTATACCATGCACGATTACCGCTATCTGCTCAATAACAGCCGCGCCCGCACCCTCATCGCCGACGCCGATTTCATCGAGGAAATCGAGGGTTTTAAGGAGAAGTTTCTCTATCTGGAAAACACCATCATCGTGGGGGATAAGACCAGGGCTTATCACATCTCCTTCCATGACATCGTCGACCGCTGTTCCGATAAGCTCGATGTGGCTTATACCACCTTTGACGATGCCGCTTTCTGGAATTACACCTCGGGCAGCACCGGTGTCCCCAAGGCGGCGGTGCACCTCCAGCACGATGTCTTCAGCTGTATCGACAGCTATGCCATAGCCGTCCTGGGCATCACTCAGGACGATTTGCTCTTTTCGGCATCCAAGTTCTTCTTCGCTTACGGGCTGGGCAACAGCTTCTTCTATCCCCTGGCCCTTGGCGCCTCGGTGGTCCTGCTCCCCACCCGACCCCGCCCCGAGACCATATTCGCCACCATCGAGCGCTACCACCCCACCGTGTTCTTCGGCGTACCAACGCTCTACGCCAATATGCTGGAGGTAGAGGGCGCCGAGAAGAAATACGATTTGTCCTCCCTGCGTATCTGCACCTCGGCCGGTGAGGCCCTGCCCAGTGAAATCTTTGCCGAGTGGAAGGAGAAATTCGGGCTGGAAATCCTGGACGGCATCGGTTCCACCGAGCTTTTGCACATTTTCATCTCCAACCGCCCCGGTGATGTCAAACCGGGAAGCTCCGGTAAGCTGGTCCCCGGCTATCAGGCCAGGATTCTCGATGAGGAGGGTGAAGAGGTGCCCGATGGTAAGGTTGGCACTCTGCAGGTGCACGGAGAATCGACCGCCGCCTATTACTATCGCCATCACGATAAGACCAAGACCTCCATGCTGGGGGAGTGGTTTAACACCGGCGACAGGTATTACCGTGATGCCGAAGGTTACTATTATTACCGCGGCCGCGCTGATGACATGCTCAAGGTAGGCGGCATATGGGTCTCGCCCATTGAGGTCGAAGACGCTCTGGTTTCCCACCCGGCGGTGCGGGGGGCGGCGGTGGTGGCTAGCAAGGACGCGCATCATCTGGTCAAGCCTAAGGCTTACGTGGTGCTCAAGAAGGGCAAACGCAAGTCCGAGAAGCTGGCTAAGGATATTCAGCTCTTTGTCAAGAAGAGCATAGCGCCTTATAAATACCCCCGGTGGATAGAGTTCGTTAAGGCCCTTCCCCGGACCAGCACCGGTAAGATACAGCGCTACAAGCTGAGGGAGGATGATTAGCCGGGCAATCTTTTCCCCGCCCCGTTTCCCCCTTTAGTAAAGGGGGATTTTCCCAGTCCTGCTTTCCCCCCGCCCCCAGCGTTTTTCTTCCCACCCAGCCCGCCCTCGGGGGCGGTGCCCCCAATCTCTCACTTTTGTTGGGTACTTAAGAAGGGTGCCAACCCTTATAGGGTGGGACGTAGAAGGTAAGCTTAAAAGACCCTCCCTCCTTTAAGGGTGAAACAAACTATAAATTGACTTAAACACCTGGCGCTGTTAACATTTATATATGGAATCCAGGCTAAAGTTGTTCCCACCGGCATCGGCGGTTAACGATAGCGGTCACCTGGTCATCGGCGGCTGCGATAGCGTGGAGTTGGCCGCTGAGTTCGGCACGCCGCTCTATGTCTTTGACGAGCAGACCTTGCGGGGCAAGTGCGCCGAGTTCTTAGGTGAGTTCACCCGCCGCTATGCTGATGCCGCCGTTCTCTACTCCTGTAAGGCTTTCATCAATAAGGCGCTGGCTCAGCTCTTCATGGAGGAGGGGTTGGGGCTGGATGTCGTTTCCGGCGGCGAGCTTAGCATCGTTCGCTCAGCCGGTTTCTCTATGGACAGGGTCTATTTCCCGGGCAACAATAAGTCAGCCGAGGAGATAAAGCTGGCTCTGGAGCTAGGCGTGGGGCGCATAGTGGTCGACAACCTTCAGGAGCTTAGCCTCTTAGAGCAGTTAGCCGGGGAGGAGGGCCATACACCCGATATATGGCTGAGGCTTACTCCGGGAGTGGACCCACACACCCATCGCCACATTGCCACCGGTAACGTTGACAGCAAGTTCGGCATACCCCTGGTCTTGGGTGAGGAAGCGGTGACAACGGCCATGTCCGCGTCGGCGCTTAACCTCCACGGTCTGCACTTTCACATCGGCTCCCAGATAGCCGAAACCGGGCCTTATGAGCAGGCTATCGAGATTATACTTAAATTTGCCGCCGATATGGGCCAGAAACACGGTTTTGGGCTTAAGGAATTAAGCCTCGGCGGCGGGTTCGCCATTCAATATACGCTGGACTCTCCGGTGCCGCCTGTCTCAGCTTACGCCGAGGCGCTAACATCCAGCGTGATAGGCGGCTGTCAGAAGCTGGGGTTGGCCCAGCCGCGGCTTTTCATCGAGCCGGGAAGGGCAATGGTAGGGCAGGCCGGGGTGGCTTTATATACCGCTGGGGTAGTCAAAGACATTCCCGGTGTCAGGCGCTACGTATCGGTGGACGGCGGCATTGCCGATAACATCCGCCCCGCCCTTTACCAGGCTAAGTTCGAGGCGGTAGTTGCCAACAGGATGAAGGAGAAAGAGGCGGACAAGGTTACTATTGCCGGCAGGTTCTGTGAATCTGGTGACACACTGATTTGGGATATTGCTCTGCCCCCCGTTTCAGCCGGAGATATTATAGCTGTACCCGATTGTGGTGCCTATTGCTTGCCCATGGCCAGCAATTACAACGCCTCTTTAAAGCCGGCCATTGTTATGGTGAAAGAAGGCAAGGCGCGGCTGATTCGGCGGCGCCAGACCCTTGATGACCTGACCCGGTGTGATTTAGTTTAAAGGAATTATAGTATGTGGCAGGTAGTCGGCCAGTCTAGGGCGGTCACCCTGCTCCAGCGTAACTTGGAGCGAGGGTCTATAGCCCATGCCTATCTTCTGGTCGGCCCCCCGCATGTGGGCAAGATGACCCTGGCCCTGGATTTAGCCCGGGCGCTGAACTGCCAGGGGGCTGAGCCTCCCTGCGGCTCGTGTGACGCCTGCCAGAAAATAGCTGGTGGTAAGCACGCCGATGTCCAGATTACGGGCCTTGATTCCGGCGGCAACGGCAATAATAAGCCCCGCGCCGAAATCAGTATCGACCAGGTCAGGGAGATGCAGCATTCGTCCAACCTGCCCCCCTTTGAGGGCAGGCATAAGGTATTTGTTATTGACGGCGCTGAGCTCATGTCCAATGAAGCCGCCAACTGCTTGCTCAAGACCCTGGAAGAGCCGTCGGAGGGGGTAATCTTTATTCTGCTGACCAGCAACGACTCCGTCCTGCCCGCCACCGTGGTCTCCCGCTGTCAGCGGTTGGAACTGCACCCCTTGGCGACCTCGCAGGTGGAGACTGTCCTTAATGAACGCCGGCTCGTTGAGCCGCCCAAAGCTGAGCTTCTGGCCAGGCTCTGCCATGGCCGTCTGGGCTGGGCGATGCTGGCAGCGGCTGATGACAACCTGCTCCAGCAGCGCGCCGAATTGATAGGCAGGCTGCTCGATATTACCAGTGGTGACAACGGGGAGCGTTTTGATTATGCTTCCCGGCTGGCGGCTCAGTTCAGCCAGAACCGGGGCTCGGTGCAGGAGGTGCTGGACTTGTGGCTCGACTGGTGGCGAGACCTGCTGCTGGTCAAGCTTGGCTCTGGCGATACCATTACCAACGTCGACCAGAAAGCGGCGCTGGTGGACATGGGCCGGGGTTACAGTCTGGCCCAGATAAGGTCTTTTATCAATAGTATTCAGGCGGCTGGGGAGCAGCTCAGGCAGAATGCCAATCCGCGGCTGGTGCTGGAGGTGCTCATGCTCAACATACCGGGAAGGGGTGGTGTTTAAGCTATGGCTGATATTGTGGGTATACGTTTTAAGAAAGCCGGCAAGGTATATTACTTTGACCCCGCCGGCATCGACCTTGAGGTGAATGACTATGTCGTCGTCCAGACGGCTCGCGGGCTGGAGCTGGGCAGGGTAGTCATTGCCCCGACACAGGTTGTGGCTAACGAGGTGACCGAGCCCTTGAAACCGGTGGTGCGCAAGGCGGAGCCGGAGGATATCAAGAAGGCTCAGGACTTTGAGGACAGGGAAGGGGAGGCCCTGGTCGAGTGCGGTAAGCTGATAGCCAGGTTGAAGCTGCCGATGAAGCTGCTCGGCGCCGAGTATAACCTTGACGGCAGCCGCCTTACCTTCTTCTTCAGCGCCAGCGAGAGGGTCGATTTTCGTGAGCTGGTTAGAGAACTGAATAAGCGTTTTAAGGTGCGGGTCGAACTGCGCCAGCTGGGGCCCAGGGACGAAGCCAAGCTGGTGGGCGGCTTCGGGCGCTGTGGGCGCCCCCTCTGTTGCATGAATTTCTTGACCGAGTTCTCCCCGGTCTCTATCAGGATGGCTAAGGAGCAAGACCTGCCCCTTAACCCCCTCAAGATATCCGGGGTCTGCGGCCGCCTGTTGTGCTGTTTGACCTATGAGAGCGAGCAATACCACGCCATGAAGGCGAAGTTGCCCAAGCCGGGCCAGCGGGTGACTACACCTATGGGGACAGCCAATGTGGTGGGGGGCAATCCGCTAAAAGAGACGGTGCTGGTCGAGCTGGATAGCCAGGCGACCGTGGAACTGCCGCTCAGCGATATTACCGTTGAGAAAAAAACGCCCGATAAGGGCTAGTCATTATTGGGGCAGGTATTTCTGCCACTGGCTCTGGCTCTGCTGGTAGTGGTGGGGGATGTAGAAGAAGCGGTCTCCCCGCGGCATTGCCGGCTGGTGGATTAGCTTCATTCCCGCTTCCTTGGGGGTCTTACCCGCCTTGCGCCGATTACAGGGTATGCAGGCGCTGACTACGTTTTCCCAGGTGTGTTGACCGCCACGGTAGCGGGGAATGACATGGTCCAGGGTAAGCTGGTGGGTCTGCTTGCCGCAGTACTGGCAGGTGAACTGGTCGCGGTGGAAAATCTCAAGGCGGGTCAGCCTTCTCTGGGGGCGGGGGCGCCTGATCATGTAGGCCAGGCGGATGACCGAGGGCACGGGGAAGGTGTTACTGGCCGAGTGGATAAAGCCGGTGCCGTTCTCCAGCATCTCCGCCTTGCCACGGTCTAGCAGTATTACCGCTCGTCGCACCCGGCATACATTGAGTGGCTCATAGCTTTGATTTAATATCAGGACGGGAAGGTTTACTATCTCTAAGGCATTCATCAACACAGAACCTGACTATTTTACTAAAAAACTCGGGCGCTATGCAAATTGAAGCTAGCCCCGGCGCTCTTTGCGGCTGCGGCTTGTCTTCTTACGGCTGGCGGTGGCATCGGTGCGGTAGTGGGGAGCCATAATAGTTAAGAAGTTGCTTATATTGGGGTCGACGAGCCTTGAGCTTATAGGGGGGTCGATTTCGTCGGTTTTGCAATTAGTGGTAACCACTGTTGGCAGCTGATAGTTATAGCGGTGGTTAATAATCTGGTAGAGCTTCTCCTCGGCCCAGGGGGTGGTTGACTGCTTGCCGAGGTCGTCCAGGATGAGCAGGGGGGCGTTCTTTACCTCTTCGAACACCTGGTCGTAGGTTACCGGGCTCTCCGGGCTGAAGGTGGAGCGCAGGTGGTCGAGGAAATCGGGCACCACCACGAACTTAACCGGTTTGCCCTCTTTGATTCGGTAGTTGGCGATAGCCGCCGCCAGGTGGGTCTTGCCACAGCCGTTGACGCCCTGCAACACCAGCCAGTTTTCGGGTGATTCGGCGAATTCCATGGCTCGGTTGTATGCCTTCGATAAGTTATCGCGCTGATCCGGAGACAAGTTGACCCGCTTCCAGTCGAAGTTGTCGAAGGTCATCTTTTGCAGTAGCCTGGCTTCGAGGCCGCTGTATTGCCGCAGGCGGCTCTGGCGCTCCTTCTCCTTTTTCTGCAGTGTACAGCTACAGGGCACGGTGCGGCTGTAGTCGGGCTTGCCCGATGATAGCCGTGGGTGGACAAAGCCGGCCCCCTTGCAGAGCGGGCAGGCTGGTTCTGAAGATTCCTCTGCCGCTTCTTCAGCGTTGGATAATGTTTCCGTATTTTTGCTTGAGGTATCTATTCGGGTCTGTCTTTTCAGAATCTCGCTTATATGTTCCATCTCCTCTACCTTCGGCTGTCCAACGTTCTAAAATCTTTTCAATATATCTCCAGCTTCGCTTATTGAGGGCTACCGCCTCTTTGATGGCATCCTTAACCCAATTCTCGGGATAGGTCTGGAGGGCATCACGGAGATGATCAGAAGTTAATGGATCGAGGATACCGATGCTCTGTTCATACAGGGTAAAGATATCGAGTGGCTCCTCATCATCAATCAAGGCGGGTTCTCTTAACTCCAAACCGTCTAGCTTAAGCGTACCACTCTCGATCCTGGCCATAGTCCGCCTGCCTTGCTCATCGCTGACTAAATATATGTCCTCTGGTTTTCCGTCTCTGTCCAGGGCCAGGTGCAGGATGGTGCCCCGCCTGGTAGCCATCTCCAGGGCGTTGCGCAATATCTCGTCGGGGGGGCTCTGGTCGCTTTTTAGGCTGTCCATCAGGCTCTTGTTGCCCAGAAGCTCCAGGTAGCTGGTAAAGCGGGGGTAGCCCTTCTTCTGGTAGAGCGCCTGGAAGACGTGCAGGGTGACTTTCAGCTCGGCGATATCGCTGATTTGCGGTAATAGCCGGCTGAAGAAGGCGTTGGGCAGGGGGGTAAACTGCGCCCTGTGCGGGAAACCTTCGAACTGCTTCATAGCAAACTCAGCTCTTCATTGGTAATATTCTCGAACTTGGCCAGTCGGGACTTGAAGAGCAGTTTGACCTCGCCGGTGGGGCCGTTGCGGTGCTTGGCGACTATGATATTGGCCGGCGGCGGGTAGCTCTCTCCCGGGTGCTCCCTCTCCCAGTCTTCTTTGGAGGGATAGTAGTATTCATCACGGAAAACAAATATCACGACATCGGCGTCCTGTTCAATACTGCCGCTTTCCCTCAAGTCGGAAAGCTGGGGCTCGTGCGAGGCCCGTCCCTCCGGGGCTCGGCTGAGCTGTGATACCGCCAGCACCGGCACATTAAGCTCGCGGGCGAGCCCTTTAAGGGCGCGGGAGATTTCGCTGACCTCCTGGACGCGGTTATCGGTCCTTCTGTCTCCCTGCATCAGCTGCAGGTAGTCAACGATAATCAGGTCGATGCCGTGCTCAAAGTGCAGGCGGCGGGCTTTGCTTCTCATCTCCACCACCCGCAGCTGGGGGGTATCGTCGATATAGATTTGGGCTTCGGAAAGCTTGCCGATGGCGTCCATAATCCTTTTTTCCTGGTCTTCATTGTGAAGCCCGAGGCGAATCCGCCGGGAGTCGACCTCGGACTCGCTGGCCAGTATTCGCCAGACCAGCGGCTCCCGCGCCATCTCCAGGCTGAATAGGGCCACGCAGGCCCCCTGCTCCACGGCGGCGTTTCGGGCCAGGCTTAAGGAGAGACTGGTCTTGCCCATGCTCGGCCTGCCGCCGACGATAATCAGGTCGGAGCGCTGGAACCCGCCCAGGAATTCATCCAGGCCGGTGAAGCCGGAGAGCACGTAGGGGAGCGGGCCTCTGGGGGCGCCTTCCGCCTCCGGGGTGGTGGCCTCGAAGTAGGTGTCCAGCACCTGGCGGATATGGGTGAGGTCGCGCTGGCTCTGGCCGTGGCGCAATCGGAAGAGGATGTCCTCCGCCTTGTTGAGGCTTTCATCGACACTGGGCTCGGCCTGGTAGCCGATACCGGCAATCTGTCCGGCGGCGGTAATCAGATTGCGCATTACCGATAAGCGGTAGACGATTTGGGCGTAGTCTTCAATGTCAAGCGAGGTGGGGCATATGGCTATGAGGTGGCTTAAATAGGCGGCGCCGCCGCATTCGGCCAGTTTCCCCTGCCGGTCTAATTCCTGGGCCACCGTTATCTGGTTTATGGTCTCGTTTTCCGGGCGCTGGTAAAGCGCCAGGCATGCCCCGTAAATCAGCGAGTTCCGTTCGGTATAAAAGTCTGACGGCTCGAGCAGGGCGGCAATCTTGTATATCGCCGTCCCGTCTATCAGCAGTGAGCCGATTACCGCTTCCTCGGCATCGGTATCATGCGGCGGCAGTCTCTCGCCGTTCATGCTTTAAGCCTTCTCCTCTTTCTTGGTCGTCTTCTTGGTCGCTGTTTTCTTGGTTGTCTTCTTGGCGGTCTTCTTCTCCGCCTTGGCTGGCGCTTTTTCCGCTTTCTTAGCCGTCTTTTTCTCGGCCTTGGCTGGTTTTTTCACCGTCTTCTTTTTAGCCGGCGCTTTCTCCGCTTTCCTGGTTGTCTTCTTCACCGCCTTCTTGGCCGGCTTCTTCTCCGTCTCGGCTGGCTTCTCCGCCTTCCTCTTTTCTTTCTTAGGAGGTTTCTCTTCCTTGACGGCTTCCTCTTCGGTCACGGTGACCATTACTTTGGGCACGATATCCTTAGCCAGCTTGATGGAGACCTGGTAGCTGCCGAGCTGGCGGATGGGCTCGTCAAGCTCAATCTTTCTTTTGTCAATAACCAGCCCGGTGACGTTTTCCAGCTCGGCGGCAATATCGGCGCTGGTGACCGAGCCATAAATCCTCTCTTTGGCCCCGGCCCGTGCTTTGAGGTTGACCTCCTTGCCCTCCAGCGCTCTGGCCAGCTCGGCCAGTTCGGTATCTACCTGGACTTCCGTTTCGTCTCTGGTTTTTACCTGGCTTATCGCCTGGGCGTCGGCCAGGGCGGCCAGTTTTTTGGGGATGAGGAAGTTCCGGCCGTAGCCAGCGGCTACCTCTTTTACCTCGCCGGCTCTGGCCACATTGGGCACGTCCTGCAGAAAAACTACTTTCATACTCTTTCCTTTAAGCCTAATTATACTTTACTTGCTGGAGAAGTGAAAGGTCTCGGGGGCGAATTTTTTGGTTAAAAATAGCCCTTTTCAAGTCAACGATTACCACTAATAAATGCCCTTATCGGCTCTGGTTTAAAGAACGGCGTCCAGGCTTTTTTTCAGCTCTTCTTTGGGTTGATAGCCCACTATGTTAGAGACGGGCTCGCCGTTTTTAAAGATAATGAGATTGGGGATGGCCATTATGCCGTATTTAGCGGCGGTCTGGGCATTCTGGTCGACGTCCACCTTGGCGAAGGTTATCTTATCGGCGTACTCACCGGCTAGCTCTTCTAGCACCGGCGCCGCCATAAGACAGGGTCGGCACCATGGCGCCCAGAAGTCCACCAGCACCGGCGCCTTTGACTTTAGCACCTTTTGCTCAAAGCTGGCGTCGTCTACTTCAATCGGCTTGCTCATAGTTCTCCTCCTTAATTATTTGGCAGATGTTTCGCTCTACTGTCTGTTTGGCTAAGACTATAGCATTTTTTATCGCCTTGGCTTGACTGCGGCCGTGGGCGGCGATAATAGTCCCGTTTACCCCCAGCAGGCAGGCGCCGCCGTATTCTCTGTAGTCTGCTTTCTTAGCCCAGGAGCCCACCCCGATCTCCTGGAGAAGGGCTCGTCCTCTAAGGTGAGAGGCAGTGGCAACGATATAGCCTATTTGGCGCGCCGCTCCCAGGAAGGTGTCACCTAAGCCTTCAATAGTCTTGAGCACTATATTGCCGGTGAAGCCATCGGTGACGATGACGTCGGCGATTGCCCTGGATATGTCCTGCCCTTCTATGCTGCCGACGAAGTTCAGTTTGGTCTTCTTTAGCAGACTGTAGCTTTCTTGAGCCAGGCGGTTGCCCTTGGTTTCTTCTTCGCCGGTGCTGAGCAGGCGGACGCGCGGCGCTTCTATGTCCAGCAGGTTTTTAACGTAGATTGAGCCCAGGTGAGCAAACTGGACCAGATAGCTCGGTCGGCACTCGGCATTGGCGCCGGAATCAATGAGCAGGAAGGGGGTGGCCGGGGTGAGGT
This sequence comes from Dehalococcoidia bacterium, assembly GCA_011176635.1. Taxonomy (GTDB): domain Bacteria; phylum Chloroflexota; class Dehalococcoidia; order Dehalococcoidales; family BS750m-G39; genus DUEC01. Next base: position 11,811 of record DUEC01000044.1, read on the forward strand.
CAATGAAGCTGCCCAGGGCGGGGCGCTCAACGCCTTTTATTTTTCCCAGGCTGAGGAGGCTGGAAACCAATACGGCGCCGGTATTGCCGGCGGAGACAAAGGCTGAGGCGACGCCATCCTTCACCAGGTTGGTGCCGACCACTATTGAGGAGTTCGGCTTGCTTTTGACCGCCTTCATCGGGGACTCAGTGGGGGCAATAACCTCTTTGGCATCAATAATCGTGAGGTTCAGCTTCCTTATCTGGCGGCCGGCCAGCACGTGGAGTATGGCTTTATTGCCCACCAGGGCAATATCAACCTCGTATTCCTGGGCGGCTTTGATAGCTCCTTTTACTATTTCCCGGGGGGCGTTCTCCCCGCCGGCGGCATCAACGGCAATCATCATCTCTTTTTCGCTCGCAGTCTTTTAGAATGAGGCGGTGTGATACTTTATCTCGCTTACGCTGAATCCCTTGAACTTACTTCCCTTCTGGCGGTTAACCATCTCTTCATGCACCAGCAAGGCGGCGCCTATCGCCCCCATCACCTCGTGGTGGGTGGGGACAATCACCTCGGTTTCAAGCTCTTCTTGAAGCGCTTTGACCATGCCCTGGTTGAAGGCGACGCCGCCCTGGAATATTATCGGGGGTTGAATATCCTTGCCCAGGCTGACGCTGTTAAGGTAGTTGCGCACCAGCGCCTGGCACAGGCCGTAGATAATATCCTCGGTGCGGTAGCCGCTCTGTTGCTTGTGTATCATGTCCGATTCGGCAAAGACGGTGCAGCGCCCGGCGATGGGCACCGGTGCGGTGCTTTCCAGCGCCCGCCGGCTGAAGTGCTCAATACTCATGTTAAGGCGCTGTGCCTGGTGGTCGAGGAAACTGCCGGTGCCGGCGGCGCAGACCGTGTTCATGCCGAAGTCGGTCACCATGCCCTCCCGGATAATGATAATCTTGCTGTCCTGCCCGCCGATTTCAATGACCGTCTGCGCCCCGGGGAAGTAGTGCAGGGCGCCTATGGCGTGGCTGGTAATCTCGTTTTTGACTAGGTCGGCGCCGACGAGGACCCCCGCCAGGTAGCGGGCGCTGCCGGTGGTAGCCACGCCGCTAATATTCACTTCCGGGGGCAGTTGCTCTTTGATTCGGGCCAGTCCCTGTCGGGTCATCTCAGTGGGCTTGCCCTGCGTGGGCAGGTAAAGATGGGCGACCAGCTCATCATCCCTGTTGAGCACGGCAAACTTGGTGGTTACCGAGCCGACATCAATGCCCAGATAGGCTTCCATGAACTCTCCTTAGATTTTTTGTGTCAACCTCACCCCCTTTATAAGGGAAGGGGGCCAGGGGGATGGGTTACTAAAAAATCTCTCCTTTAAATCTATATAATATTAGACCAGGGGGCGTTTTTTGACAAGCGCTTTAGCTATCTGCCTTGCCGAATTCTTCTTTAACTTTGGTAAATGTTTGCGGGCTGGCCAGCAGGTCGACGACCGTCATCGCCATAGCCTTGGCGGCATCGAGCATCCCCTTGATACCGGCCTCGGAGGCGGCCGCCAGGGCGAAATCCGGTGAATGCGAGGCTACCTCCGCCGAAACTATGGCTACCGTGGGGTGAATACTGGGCACTTTCTGGCTGATGTTGCCCATATCGGTGCTGCCCACCCGGCCGGAGGCGGTCAGCTCTACCTTGCGCCCCAGGGACTGCATGTTTTGCTGGAATAGCCCGGCCAGGGTCGGGTTGTTGCGCATGGGTGCATAGCGCTCCTTGCCCCACTGGTATTCCAGGCGGGCACCGGTGGCGGTGGCGGCGCCGACAAAGCAGTCCAGCACCCTCTCCTTTAGCTCGTCAAGATAGGCGTTGTCCTCGGCGCGCACCAGAAACTTTCCGGCACTACGGGCGGGAACGACATTAGCCGCCTCTCCGCCCTCGGTGATGATACCGTGGATGCGGGCTTTGTCCTCGATGTGCTGGCGGAGCGAATTAATGGCGGCGAAGGAGAGGAGCATCGCCTCCAGGGCGTTGATGCCGGTTTCGGGACGGGTTGCCGCGTGAGCCGCTTTGCCCAGGAACTGGACTTCCAGACTGAGGCAGGCCAGGGCCTGGATGGTGGCCGAATCGTGCCCGCTGGGGTGCACCATCATGGCCGCGTCTACATTATCAAAGGCTCCCCGCTCGGCCATTATTATCTTGCCCCCGTATAGCTCTTCGGCGGGGGTGCCGATAACCAGGACGCTGCCGCCCAGCTGGTCGATAGCCGCTTTGGAAGCTACAGCGGCGCCAACGGCGCTGCCGGCTATCAGGTTATGGCCGCAGGCATGGCCGAGCTCGGGCAGGGCGTCGTATTCGGCCAGAATGGCGATAGCCGGCCGGCCCTTTCCGTAGCTCCCCCGGAAAGCGGTGGCTAGCTGGCAGGTGCCCCGCTCTATTGAGAAGCCGTTTTGCTCCAGGTATTGGCTGAGCCAGGCGGCTGCCTTGACTTCTTTAAAGCCCAGCTCGGGGTGAGAGTGGATTTTCAGGCTTAAATCACGGAGCTGTTTTTGGCGGGCTGGGTGGGAAATAAAACCTAAGTGGATGAGGGGGTGTGGGGAGAGTACTCCCACCGTTTTTATTTGTCTTGCTTCCCGCCCTGAGCCCGCCCTCCGTAGGCTCTGCTCACCCAGATTGAGAAACCTGCTTCGAACATCCCCTATCGGGTATTGCATCCTGGGGCCGATTGTGGTATACTTACAATTGGCTTACGAATTAGATAAATTTTCTTGTTAAGTGGGGCTGGGAACCCACTTTTTTAATTATGGAGGTCTTGAAACCGGGATGAAGAGCGAATTTATGCTGGCGATAACGCAGCTCTCGGCGGAGAAGAACCTGCCCAAGGAGGTAGTCCTTTCCGCCGTGGAGACGGCGCTGGTATCGGCATACCGGAAGGATAATTTTGGCCCCACCCAGAATCTTGAGGTCAAGATTGACCCCGCTACGGGCCGGGTGAAGGTGTGGGCGGAGAAAACCGTGGTCGAGCAGACCACGGATACGCGCCGTGAGATATCACTGGCTGAGGCCAACAAGATTAACCCCGATGCCCAGCTCGGTGAGGAAGTCATGGTGGAAGCCACTCCGCGCAACGCCGGGCGCATTGCCGCCCAGACGGCCAAGCAGGTCATTCTTCAGCGCCTCCACGAAGCGGAGCACAGTGCCATCTTTGAAGAGTATTCGGATAAAGAGGGCGATGTCGTCACTGGCTTGGTTCAGCGCATCGAGCCCAGACAGCTCTTCGTTGACCTGGGTAGAGCCGAGGCGATACTCCCCGCCGCCGAGCAGGTGCGCACCGAGAGGTATCGTATTGGCCAGAGGCTAAAGGTCTATCTCCTGGAGGTAATGCGTACCAGCCGAGGACCTCAGGTGGTAGTCTCTCGCTCCCACCCCGATTTACTGCGCCGTCTTTTTGAGCTGGAGGTGCCCGAGGTTCTTAACGGCACCGTCGAGTTGAAAGCCATCGCCCGTGAGGCTGGCTATCGCAGTAAGATAGCGGTGGCGGCGCGCCAGGAGGGCATTGACCCGGTCGGCTGCTGCGTCGGCCTCCGCGGTATCAGGATACAGAACATTATGAGGGAGCTGAACGGCGAGAAGCTGGACGTGGTCATGTGGGATGATGATGTTTCCGCCTTTATCGCCAATGCCCTCAGTCCGGCCCAGGTAATAAGCGTGGAGCTGGACAAGGACGATGGGATAGCCACGGTGGTTGTCCCCGATAAGCAGTTATCCTTAGCCATCGGCAAGGAGGGGCAGAATGCCCGGCTGGCGGCTAAGCTCACCGGCTGGCGGATTGACATAAAGAGCGTCTCCACCGCCGAGGAGGAAAAGCTTTCTAAGGCCAAGCCTGAGCCTGGGGTTGCGGAAGAGGCAGTGGTTGGGGCAGAGCCTGTTGCCGAACTGCCGGCTATTGAAGAAGAAGTCCCGGCCCCTGAGAAAGAAGCCGAAGCAGAGCCGGAGCCGGCGACCGTTCTCGATACCACCCTTATCCCCCCGGAGCCTTTCCTGGAGCCGCAGGCTACGGGAGAGAAAGCCCAGCTCCGCTTTGCCGAGGACGTTTTAGCCTCGGGGCCGACCAAGTCGGTGGCTAAATCGAGGAAGAAGAAAAAGAAGGGCGCTTATGAGCGCAGCGCCGATGACGGCGTTAGAATCAAGAAACAGCGCCGGGAGACGGAAATCTTTGACGAAGACGAAGGCGAAGAGTATTAAGCCGACCGCGGTTAAGCATATACCACAGCGGACCTGCGTAGCCTGCGGCCGGGTAAGGGCCAAGCGGGAGCTAGTCCGTCTGGTGCGTACCGCCGACGGCGTTGAGGTTGATACCAGCGGTAAGAAAGCCGGCCGCGGCGCCTACCTTTGTCCGGCGGCGGGGTGCTGGGAAGCTGGGCTTAAAAAAGGTCGGCTGGAACACACCTTGCACACCGCGCTTACCGAAGATAACCGGGAGCGACTTATTAAGTACGGCAAGGAACTGGAGTAAGGAGCGATTTGGTGGCCAAGAAGAGCGAACCAGCTGAAGCCAAGGCAAAATCGGTTGAGATTCCTCAATCAATAGCGGTGAGGCATCTGGCTGAGCTTTTGCAGGTCAGCGCCATAGACATTATCAAGCAGTTGATGAGGAACGGCATTTTTGCCAATATCAACCAGGTCATCGACTATGAGACCGCCGCCGCCGCCGCCGCCAACCTTGGTTATGAAGCCAAGCCGGAGTCCCGGGCGGCTCGGGCCGGGGAGAGTCGGCGCTATCGGCCTAGGGGCGAGGAACTGAGCGGCCTCCAGCTCCGCCCGGCGGTGGTTACCATTATGGGGCATGTCAACCACGGCAAGACCCGCCTTCTGGATGCTATCAGGCAGACCAATGTAATGGACAGCGAGGCCGGAGGCATTACCCAGCATATCGGCGCCTATCAGGTGGAGATTAACGGGCAGAAGATTACCTTTCTGGATACCCCCGGTCATGAAGCCTTTACCGCCATACGGGCCCGCGGCGCCCAGGTAACCGACATCACCATCCTGGTGGTGGCGGCTGACGACGGGGTGATGCCGCAGACCTTAGAAGCCATTGACCATGCCCGGGCGGCCGGGGTACCCATCGTGGTGGCGATTAATAAGATTGATAAACCGGAGGCTAACCCGGAGACGGTCAAGCAGCAGCTATCCGATGCCGGTCTGCTTATCGAGGAGTGGGGAGGCGATGTGGTCTGTGTTCCCATTTCGGCCAAGGAGAAGAAGGGCATCTCTGAACTGCTGGAAAATATGCTGGTGGTGGCTGAGATGGAGGAACTCAAGGCAGACCCGTCTCAGGCGGCGGTGGGGGTGGTTGTTGAGGCTGAGATGGACAAGAGCAAGGGGCCATTGGCCACGGTGCTTATTCAGAACGGGACCCTGAAGGTCGGGGACACGGTGGTGGCCGGTAGTACCTGGGGCCGGGTGAGGGCGATGTTCAATGATACCGGCAAGCGGGTGAGGAAGGCAGAGCCGTCTATGCCGGTGGAAATCCTCGGTCTGGACAGCTTGCCTCAGGTGGGCGATACCCTGACCGCCGTGGCTGGTGAAAGCCAGGCAAGGGCTTTAATCCAGAAGCACCAGCAGGAGATACAGCCCCGGGCGGTGAGCCTGGATAACCTCTACGACCAGATAAGCGCCGGACAGGTAAAGGAGCTCAATGTCGTTCTCAAGGTCGATGTTCAGGGCAGTATTGAGCCGATAAGAAGCTCCCTGGAACGGCTGGCCACGGAGCAGGTCCAGGTCAGGATTATCCACAGCGGCAGCGGCAACATCACCGAGAGCGATGTGATGCTGGCCATTGCCTCCAAGGGACTCGTCATCGGCTTCGGCACCGGCGTTGAAGCCGGGGCGAAGCGCCTGGCTGATGTGGAAGGCATTGACATCCGTTCCTACGATGTGATTTACAACTTGGTGGACGACGTGGAAAAGGCCCTCAAAGGCATGTTAGAGCCCACCTATGTCGAGGTCGTCGAGGGCAGGGCTGAGATAAGGGAGGTCTTCCCCAGCGGCAAGAAGACAAAGGTAGCCGGCGTCTACGTTAACGAGGGCAAGCTCAGCCGCGGCGCCCAGGTCAGGGTGCGGCGTGGGGAGAAGGTAGTATCCGAGTCTGTGGTCAACAGCCTGAGGCGTTTCAAAGACGACGTCAAGGAGGTAGCCTCCGGCTATGAGTGCGGCGTGGGCGTTGAGGGCTTTGACGACTTTAAGGTCGGCGATGTGCTGGAGCTTTTCCGCAAGGAGAGGTCTAACTAGGGGCGGAGGTCATGGCACATCGCATCGAGCGGGTGAATCATCTTATTCGCCAGGAGATTTCTCAGCTTCTTCAGCGCCAGGTCAAAGACCCGCGATTGAGCAAGTTCGTCGCCGTGACCGAGGTCTCCACCTCCGCCGACCTGCGCTATGCCAAGGTATTTGTCAGTTGTATGGGCAGCGAGGAAGAGAGGGCGGAGATACTAAAAGGCTTGGTGGCGGCTAGCGGCTTCTTCCGCAATAAGCTGGCTAAAACCTTGAGAATACGCCGTATCCCCGAGCTGAGCTTCCACTGGGACGATTCTATTGAGCGGGGGGCTCACCTCTTGCAGCTGATTGATGAGGTTAGCGCTGATACCACTCCAGAGCAGCATGGTGACTAATGGACGGCATCCTGAATATCAATAAGCCCTGGGGCAAGACCTCTTTTAGCATTGTCTCCCTGGTGAAGAACTTAAGCGGGGAGAAGCGCGTGGGGCATGCCGGCACCCTCGACCCGGCGGCTACCGGCGTTCTGCCGGTCTGTCTGGGCCAGGGGACGCGTATAATCCAGTTTCTACAGGATACCAACAAGGTCTACCGGGCTGAGATTGAATTCGGCGCCGCCACCGATACCTACGATGCCACCGGTAGCGTTACCAGCCGGGGAGACCCCTCCGGCATCAGCCGGGAAAAGCTGCTCTCGGCGCTGGATTCTTTTCGCGGCCGGATAAAGCAAACCCCTCCCATGTATAGCGCCGTCAAGCACGGCGGCAAGCCGCTCTATCAGCTGGCGCGCTCCGGTATCAAAGTGGCCAGGAAAAGCCGCCCGGCGCATATTTATCGCCTGGAGCTTAGCCGCTGGCGGCCGCCGGTGGCCACGATAGAAGTGGAGTGCGGCAAGGGCACCTATATCCGTTCATTGGCCCATGATTTGGGGCAGCTTCTGGGCTGCGGCGCTAACTTGAAGAGCTTGTCCCGCCTGAGGTGTGGCCTCTTCAGCCTTGATGACGCCGTTTCGGTGCCCCAGCTTGAGACTGCCTTTGAGCACGGCTACTGGCAGCGCTTTATCTATCCCATAGATATCGTGCTCCTTAACTGGGCGGCGGTGGTGGTCGATGGCGCCACTGAGGAAGACATAAAGAACGGCCGTCCCCTGGCTTTAGATAATGATAGCGGTTTGCCGGCCCCTTCTTACGGCAATCACTGCCGCGTCTATAACCGCGATGGCTCTTTTCTGGGCATGCTCTGCTTTGACGCCGAAAGGGGACGGTGGCAGCCGGAGAAGGTTTTTTCCCCTTAGCAAGACTTGACAGCCTGCCTATAATAGGGGTATAGTTCAACCGATACTCAAGAAGGGGGTGATTTAGTTGCAGGCGTATTGCTTTAAGTGCCGGCGGAAGGTGGAGATAAGGAATCCCCAGAAGGTTACCCTGAAGAACGGCAGGCCAGCGACTAGAGGGGTGTGCCCTTCGTGCGGGACGAAAGTATTCAGGATTGGCCAGGGCTAATCGGTTCGGCCGATTGCCTTTAGGCTAGAGGGGCAAAGCAATTAAGTCCTCTTCAAGTATAGGCAACAGAGTGTGGTAGGAGCTTAAAGCTCCTACTTGCTGTGCCAGGGAGTATTTTGGGTGCTAATCTCCGGCAGTGTTACCAGAGAACTTTTAAAAAGGTTTGGTGTGGGGTGGCGGGATTGGTGCCTTTTCCCTCTAGGTTCGGTTGTTGGAAAGGAGGGCGATTAAACCTTGAGTAAGATAAATGTAGCTATAGTAGGGGTGGGCAATTGCGCCTCTTCTCTGGTTCAGGGAATCCACTACTACGGCAAAGCCAAAGACGATGAATTCGTCCCGGGACTGATGCACGTCAACCTGGGCGGGTATCATATCCATGATATCAATTTCGTGGCCGCCTTTGATGTCGATAAGAACAAGGTAGGCAAGGACCTGGCCCGGGCTATCTTTACCTCGCCCAATAATACCTTTAAGTTCTGCGAGGTACCCACTACCGGGGTTAAAGTCAATCGGGGTATGACCCATGACGGCCTGGGTCTTTATCTATCTAAGATAATAGAGAAGGCGCCGGGTCCGACCGCCGATATCGTTAAAATCCTCAAAGAGACGCGCACCGACGTGGTGATTAATTACCTGCCGGTGGGCAGTGAGGAAGCCACCAAGTGGTATATAGAGCAGGTGCTGAGCGCCGGCTGCGGTTTTATCAACTGCATTCCCGTTTTTACTGCCCGGGAGAAGTACTGGCAGAAGCGCTTCGAGGAAAAGGGCCTGCCCATTATCGGCGATGATATAAAGTCTCAGGTGGGGGCGACTATCGCCCATCGCGTCCTCACCCGCTTGTTCGGCGACCGCGGGGTTAAACTGGAGCGGACCTACCAGTTGAACTTTGGCGGCAACACCGACTTCTATAATATGCTGGAGAGGGAAAGGTTAGAGTCCAAGAAGATATCTAAGACCACCTCTGTTACCTCTCAGCTTGATTACGAGCTCGAGCCGGATAATATCCATGTCGGTCCCAGCGATTACGTCCCCTGGCTGCTCGACCGCAAGTTCTGCCACATCAGGATGGAGGGGCGCACCTTTGGCGATGTCCCCCTAAACCTGGAGATGAAGCTTGAGGTCTGGGATAGCCCCAACTCGGCAGGGGTGGTTATTGATGCTATAAGGTGCTGTAAGCTTGCCCTGGACCGCGGACTTAAAGGAGCGCTGGTAGCTCCTTCTGCCTACTTCATGAAGTCGCCACCGGTTCAATACACCGATGACCAGGCTCATCAGATGGTGGAGGAGTTTATTGCCACTAACAAGCCAGTGGAAAGCATGCCCCTTTGACCCAAAGTCGCCACGGAGGTTTTAACGGCTAGCGGTGAAGATAGCATTAGTCTCCCCGTATGATTTCGCCTATCCCGGCGGTGTCGTCCTCCACATCTCCTGCCTTGAGCGTCAATTCACCAGGATGGGGCATGATGTCAAGATTATTGCTCCCGCTTCCAAGGCCGTTCCCAGCCTCGGCGATAAGTTCATACCGATAGGTAGCCCCCGCCCCGTTCCCAGCAGCGGTTCCATCGCCCGCCTTACCCTTTCCTTTTTCTTGGCTTCCAAGATAAGGAGGGTGCTCAACCGGGAAAACTTTGATGTTATCCACCTCCATGAGCCCCTGATGCCCATGCTGTGCACCGACGTGCTTCTCCTTTCGCCGACGGCCAATATCGGCACCTTTCACGCCACTCACGGCCGGCCGGGCTATAATCTATTTAAGCCCTTCGGCAAGTTTCTTTTGAAGAAGTGCTACCGCCGGCTTCACGGCAAGATTGCGGTGTCTAAACCAGCCATGGATTTTGCCCATGAGCACTTCCCCGGCTACTATAACATCATCCCCAACGGCGTTGATGTAGAAAATTTTTCCCCCGATGTGCCGCCAATTGAGGAATACTGCGACGGCAAGTCAAATTTCCTCTTTGTCGGCCGTCTGGAGAAGCGTAAAGGCTTGAATTATCTGCTGGAGGCTTTCGTGCGGGTTCAGCAGGAAATCCCCAACTCCCGGCTCATTGTCGTCGGTCCCGGCACCAGACTGCGGCGCCGCTATAAGAGGGAGGTGGCCAGGAGCGGCTTAAAGGACGTGGTCTTTACCGGCTATGTTTCCTACGAAGACCTGCCCCGATACTATAAGACCGCCGATATTTTCTGCGCTCCCGCTGTTGGGGCCGAGAGCTTTGGCCTTATTTTGCTGGAGGCTATGGCTATGGGTAAGCCTATTGTCGCCTCCAATATAGATGGCTATGCCAGCGTGGTAGCTGACGGCGTTGACGGGCAGTTGGTGCCCCCCAGGGATACCGAGGCGCTGGCCCGAACCCTGATTTCCACCGTGAGGGACGGAGCGCTCTGCCGGGAGATGGCGGCCAGGGGCAGGGCTAAAGCCCTGGAGCACAGCTGGGAGCGTATCGCCCGGAGCGTCCTGGACTATTATCAAAGGGTGCTCAGTGAGCCGCCCTGGAGGAAGCAGTTTCCCCGGGTGAAAGCGACGCCGGTCTCGGTTTAAGCCAAAAAGGGGAGTAGTTCAGTTAATACCGTTTCAAAAAAACCAGACTCTGATGAAGGTCTCTACCAAGCTCGCCGCGCCATATCCAATCGTATTACCCGGCCAGTGGCCTGGCTTCTGGCTAAGACACCGCTTACCCCCAACGCCATAACCTGTGTTGGTTTTGTCATCACCCTGGGTGCGGCGGCGCTCATTGCTACCGGTCATCCTTTCGCCGCCGGCTTTGTGGTTTTAGTGGGCGGCTTTTTCGATATCCTGGACGGAGCGCTGGCCAGGCTTACCGGGAAGGTTACCCCCTTCGGCGGTGTTCTTGACTCCACCTTCGACCGCCTCTCCGATGCGGCCCTGCTGCTGGCTATTTTGTTCTTATTCGACTGGGAGCCGTGGCTGGTGGTGCTGGCTTTCCTTGCCTTTGTCGCCTCCCTGCTGGTGAGCTACATCAGGGCCAGGTCGCGTGAAGCCGGCCTGAAGTCTAAGAGGGGAATATTTACCCGCGCCGAGAGGGTGGTGGTGCTGGCGCTGGGCCTGCTGTTGAGCCACCTGGATAACGCCCTGGTTATCACCCTGGCGATAATAGCCGCTTTTAGCTTTTTCACCGCCGGCCAGCGTTTGTTTTCCGTCTGGCGGTATAGTAAAAAAGCCTAGCCCTTTTCTTTGGGGCGCGGTTTATGTTATAAGTTAACGGAGGTAATTATGCCGGTTGTTGCCATTCTGGGGGCCCAGTGGGGTGATGAGGGGAAGGGCAAGGTGGTCGACATGCTTGCCCAGAGGGTGAGCATGGTCGTCCGCTTTTCCGGCGGTGATAACGCTGGTCATACCGTGTCCAACCCCGCTGGCGAGTTTAAGCTGCACCTGGTGCCCTCGGGCATTTTTGCCCCTGAGGTTACCTGCATTATCGGCAACGGGGTGGTGATTAACCCCAAGGTTCTGATCGGCGAGATAGACCAGCTCAACCAGCGCGGCGTGGATACCTCAAGGCTCTTTATCAGCGACCGGGCCAACCTGATTATGCCCTATCATCTCCTCCTCGATGGTCTGGAGGAGGAGGCGCGGGGCGGCAAGGCTCTGGGCACCACCCTTAAAGGCGTTGGGCCCGCCTTTGCCGATAAGACAGCCCGGCTGGGCATCAGGGTCGGCGACCTGCTGGATAAAGAGGCGTTTCGCGAAAGGCTGGGCGCGGTGCTTGACCACAAGAATGTCATCCTGACCAAGGTCTACGGGGCTAAAGCCCTATCGCTGGACGAGGTCTATAGCCAGTATTGCCAGTACGGGGAGCGCCTGGCGCCGCATATCAGGGAGACGGTTATAATGCTGCACGAGGCATTAGACCGGGGGGAAATGGTGCTCCTGGAGGGGGCTCAGGGGACATTGCTTGACCCCGATTTCGGCACCTATCCCTATGCCACCTCGTCCTCGCCGCTGGCGGGAGGAGCCTGCCTGGGGGCGGGCCTGGGCCCGAATAAGATTGACCGCATTTTTGGTGTCTACAAGGCTTACTGCACCCGCGTTGGCGGCGGTCCCTTCCCCACCGAGCTAAAAGACGAGACCGGTGACCTGATTCGGGAAAGAGCCCACGAATACGGCACTACCACCGGCCGCCCCCGACGCTGTGGCTGGTTCGATGCCGTTGCCGCCCGCTTCAGCAGCCGGGTTAACGGCTTTACCGGGGCGGTGGTTACCCGCCTTGATATACTTGATGTCCTGCCTGCCTTGAAAGTGTGCGTCGGCTACAAGCTGGACGGCAAGAACATTGACTCTTTCCCGGCCAGCGCGGTCGCCCTGGCCAGGTGCCGGCCTGTCTATGAAGAGCTGCCCGGCTGGGAGACCCCGACCACCGAGATTCGCCGTTACGACCAGTTGCCGTTGAAAGCCCGCCAGTATATAGCCCGACTGGAGGAGCTGATTGCCTGCCCGGTGAGCCTCGTCTGCGTTGGGCCGGAGCGGGCGCAGGCTATAGAGAAGACGCCGATTTTATAGCAGGGAATTTCAGATGGCTATAGTGAGGCCAGCTACCGAGCAGGACATACCGCGTATCCTTGAGCTATACAATGAGCTAACTGAGGAGCGTCATGCTCTGTCCCCTGAAGAAACCCGGTCGGCATTCGCTCAAATCACCGCCATGCCCGGTCACGAGCTGCTGGTGGCTGAGGAAGAGGGTGTGGTGGTTGGCACCATGGTAATGCTGGTCGTGCCCAACCTCTCCCACGGGGCTCTCCCCTGGGCAATGGTGGAGAACATGATTGTTGACAAGAAGTATCGCCGTCGGGGGATTGGTCGGCTGCTTATGGAGTATGTTATCGCCCGCGCCCGTAAGGCCGGATGCTATAAGGTCCAATTCCTCAGTAATAAGAAACGCCGCCAGGCGCATAAGTTCTATCGCTCATTGGGTTTTGAGGCGTCTGCCCACGGCTTCCGCCTCTATCTGTAGAATTTATTCGCCCCATCCCCTCCCCAAGGTTTTTCTTCCCACCCAACCCGCCCTACAGGGGCTATTGCCCCTATTAAGAGTCCCCAAAATAAGAGTTTTAGAGGTGAAACCTCTATAGGGAGGGCAGGGTG
>DUEC01000045.1 GCA_011176635.1 Dehalococcoidia bacterium
GGTTTCACCCCTATAAGACCCTATTCCCCGCCCCAGAAAAGGGGGCGCGAAAAGTCAGACCTCTATTGGGCGGGAGGGTGGGAAAAACAACCTTCCTTATTATATAGGTATTTATGGAGGCTTAGCCTCTCTTTAGTTATCGACAAAATTGGCGATTACCGCCTGTCCCAGGGAGATACCGCCGTCGTTGGTGGGCACCAGGTGATGGCTGAGCACATCCAAGCCCTCTCTACGCAAAGCGGAGCCGGCCAGCTTCAACAGCAGGCGGTTCTGAAAGACGCCGCCGCTCAACGCCACCTGCTTTAGGAGGCCCGTTTCTTTGGCGATGGCTATAACCATTTCGGCGATTACTTTGGCAACGGTATGGTGAAATTTGAGCGATATTATGGGAACAGGGGTCTTACTTTTAACATCCTGAACTATGCTAGAGAACAGTTCTTTTAATTTCACCACCCTCACCCCCCCCTGCTCAACGATGGCGAAGGGGTAAGGCTCCACTCTGGTTTCATCGGGGGCAAGCATCTCCAGCTCAATGGCCGCCTGGGCCTCGTAGTCAATCTCTCCCCTGACCCCGACCAGGGCGGAGACGGCATCGAAGAGCCGGCCGGCGCTTGAGGTCGGCGGCGAGTTTATCTTTTGCCTCAGCTGCTGTTTTATTATCCCAATCTCAGCCGAATCAAGCCGCTCAAGCGGCAGGCCTTCCAATGAAAAATCTTCGCCAAACAAGGTATAGAGATAGCTAAGCGCCATACGGTAGGGCTTTCTTATCGCCGCCTCACCCCCGACCAGGGGCACATACTCCAGGTGCCCCAGCCGCTTGAAACTCCGATAGTCAGCAATAAAAAACTCTCCACCCCAGATGGTACCGTCGCTACCGTATCCGGTGCCGTCCAGCGCCACTCCTATAACCGGCCCTTTGGCATTATTCTCCACCATGCAGCTCACGATATGCGCGTGGTGATGCTGAACCGGGACAGTTTTTAGTCCCTCCTTGGCCGCCACATCAATGGCGTACTTGGTGGCCAGATAATCGGGGTGCATGTCATAGGCTACAATCTCAGGCTCAACGCGGAACAGCTTTTTATAGAGCTGTATAGTATTCTCAAAGTGCTCCAGGGTCTCCTCATTCTCCATATCGCCGATGTGCTGGCTCAAGAAAGCGTGCTCGTCCTTGGTCAGGCAAAATGTGTTCTTAAGCTCGGCGCCGCAGGCCAGAATTGGCTTTGCCTTAAAGGGGAGGAAAATGGGATAGGGGGCATAGCCCCGTGCCCGCCTTATCACCTGGGGTGCGCCCTCAACCATGGAGACGCTGTCATCATAGCGGGCGTAGATGCCCCGGTTATGGAGCAGAAAATAGTCGGCGATGCCTTTAAGTCTCCTTAAGGCCTCATCGTTGTCCTTGGCGATGGGCTCCTCGCTCAAATTTCCGCTGGTCATCACCAGGGGCAGCCGGCACTCTTTTAACAGCAGGTGGTGCAAGGGCGTATAGGGCAGCATTACCCCCAGGTATTTCAGATTGGGGGCTACCGCCTTAGCTATATTGGAGTCCTGCTTCCACCCGAGCAAGACGATGGGGCACTGGGGAGACTCAAAGAGCTTTCTCTCTTCGGCAGAGACCAGGCAGTGCTCTTTGATTCCCTCAATAGTGCCTATCATCACCGCCAGAGGCTTGGAACGGCGCCGCTTTCTGTCTCTCAAAAGGTTTATCGCTTCATCACTGGTGGCGTCACAGGCAAGCTGAAAGCCGCCCAGACCCTTGACGGCCAGGATTTTGCCTTCCTTGAGCAATCGGCTGGCCGTTTTAATGACGTCTTCGCACTCGACCGTCCTGCCATCGCTACCGACTAATTCCAGCTTCGGCCCGCACTCAGGGCAGGCATTAGGCTGGGCGTGAAAGCGACGGTCTAAGGGGTTATCGTACTCCCGCTGGCAGCGGGGGCACATCTGGAACTGGCGCATGGTGGTCTTGGGGCGGTCGTAGGGGATGTCCTCGATAATGGTGAAGCGGGGGCCGCAGTTGGTGCAGTTGGTAAAGGGGTAACCTGAACGGCGGTCGGCGGTGGAGAAAATCTCAGTCTTACAGTCCTCGCAGGTGGCGATATCCGGCGAAACCAGCTGGTACTCTCCCTCCCGGCTCAGGCTTGGCTCAATCTGGAAGTCAGTATAGCCTCTAGCCGGATAGGAGGCAACCTCAATATTTTCAATGCGTGCCATGGGCGGGGCCTGGGTTTCAAGGGCGTTTAAGAATCTGTCCAAGCTACCGTTGTCACCCTCAACCTCAATCTCGACGCTTCCCGAGGTATTGCGCACCCAACCCTTAAGGTGGTGCTCTTGAGCCAAGCGGTAGACAAAGGGCCTGAAGCCGACCCCCTGCACCACCCCACGGACACTGATTCTGGTCAATCTCTCTACTCCGGTCAGCCTCATCTGCCTTAAAAGGGAGGTTTTAATTATTGAGGGGACCAAGCCCGGTGACCTGGTCGATGAACTCGTTGACCGTGCTGCGGAATTTTGTCCCCTCAGAGGCGGAAATCCACTCCAGCCTCAATCTATCCGGTTCAATGCCGAGCTGGGGGAGCGTTTTCTTGAGCAACATCACGCGGCGCCGCGCCTTATAATTGCCGGTGCTGTAGTGGCAGTCCCCGGGGTGACAACCGGCTATCATCACCCCGTCGGCGCCCTTGGCAAAGGCGTGGAAAATAAAGGAGGGGTCTACCCTGCCCGAACACATGGTTCGGATTACCCTGAAATTGGGCTTAATCTTTAATCTTGAGGTGCCCGCCAGGTCGGCCCCGGCATACGAGCACCAGTTACAACAAAAGACTATAATCTTGGGCTCAAAATCAGTCACAGTCTTTCCTCCTTTATTATTTGCTCGGCGATGAATGGTATCCTCCCCTCCACCTCTCCGGTGCACTTCTCGCCAAAGGTGGTATTGTCCTCTATCTCCACAGCGTATATGCTGACATGCTCGGGCATATCATAGCCCAGCCCCTGACCAATCTCGTAGGCGGTGGCAATATCTACGCCGTGGGATGAAGACAGATTTTCAGCGGGCTTCAAGGCTTCCACGCCGAGCTTATAGAGCTCTCCGGGCTTGCCTTTTTCGGTTATTATCGAATCAACGATAATAAGCTTATCGTAGCCGACTATTATATCAAGAAGGCCGATGCCGCTTTCACCGGTCTCGATTACTTCTAACTCAGGCTTTCTCTCCCTGAGTTGGCGGGCAATTTCAATACCGACCCCATCGTCGGTGAGAATGGAGTTGCCCACTCCCAGGACAAGCGTCTTCATCTTTTCTTTAGCTCTTATCCTCTCCTTGAAGCTTACAAAGAACAGGAACTACAGGAATCGGAGGCACAGGTACTACAGGAATTGCCTCCACTGGAAGATGGTGAACCGTCAGAGCTTTTGGAGAACAACGAAAGCACCCGCTTAGCGCTACGGCCGCAACTGGGGCAGGTAGCGCCCTCGTCCGACTGGCTCATGGCCTTAAGCAATTCGAACTTTAGCTTACAATTGGAACAGACATACTCGTATATAGGCATTATCCCACCTCTTTAAAAAAGGCTACCCTTAAACCGCGACCACTCCCTTGACCTCGGGTACCTCTTCCTTGAGCACTCGCAAAATACCCTGCTTCAAGGTCATTTCCGCCACCGGACAGCCGGCACAAGCCCCTTTAAGGGTTACCTTAACCACCCCATCGTCCACACCCACCAGTTCAACGTCTCCTCCGTCTGCCTGTAAAGCAGGCCTTATCTTGGCTAAAGCCGCTTCCACCTTTTCCTTCACAACCCACCTCCTTATATTGATAAAATCGTGTAATCTTTGGCTGGGGTCTAGAGAGCCGGGTTACCTTTCCAGCTTCTTTACCAGGTTCCCCGCCGAGTCGTAGACATAGACCTCAATCGGCGTCCTTCCGGGGAGGGAATGGGTAGCGCAGGCGTGACAGGGGTCATAGGCCCTGAAGGCCATCTCAATCATGTTGAGGATGCCGTCGGGGACATTCCCCTTCTTTATCAACGACTTGGCCGCCTTCTCCACTGACATGTTGATTGCCGCCGAGTTATTCTGGGTAGCCACAATCAGATTGACCTTGGTGAGGATTCCCCGCTCGTCGGTCTGGTAGTGGTGGATAAGTGTTCCCCGGGGCGCTTCAACCACCCCTATCCCCTCTTTGGGCGTTTCCGTGGGCAGAGTTACGATGTCGTCCGAGGTTATCTCAGGGTCTTTAGCCAGCTCCAGCACCCTCTCGCAGGCGTAGAGCGCCTCCACCAGCCTGGCCCAGTGGAAAGCCAGGGTGCTGTGGACCGGCTTACCCCCTAAAATTTCAAACATCTTTTCGTAGGCCTGCTGGGCCAGCGGCGTGGCCATGCCCTCGGAGGCGTTCAAACGAGCCAGCGGCGCCACCCGGAAAACTCCGCTATCCTTGCCGTCGACGAATCCCTTCCAGCCTACCTTCTTGAGATAGGAGAACTTGACGTAAGTCCAGGGCTCAACATGCTCTCTGATGTGCTCCAGATAGTCCTGAACCTTGAACTTGGCGAACTCCTTGCCGTCAGGGTCTACCACCCTTAATTTTCCATCGTAAAAGTTCACCTTGTTATTCTCATCCACCATACCCATATAGTATGTCTTGTGCGAATAGACATCGCCGGTGACCAGGTCAACATATTCCTTGTTCTTGAGCACCACGTCATCAAAAAGGGTGAGGGCAAACTGGCAGAAATCAACGCCGTATTCCCCGGCTTCGATAATTGTCTTTCTCTCATCCTCGCTAATCTGCTTTGATACCCCACCCGGCAAGCCGCAGGTAGGCATAACCGGCTTGCCGCCGATTATCCTTAAGACATTCCTCATCCTCTTCCTCATCTCGATGACCTTACCCCCCACCTCCAGCCCCACCTTGCCGATAACCCCCAGAACATTCCTCTCCGCGGCCGGCGCCGAGGGACCAACGACAAAATCGGGGCCGCCAAGGAAGACAAAGTGCAATATATGGTCTTCCGCCTGGAAGGCGTTGTACATCAGCTCCCTTATCTTCTTGGCCGCCGGGGGCGGCTCAACCTTCCAGAGGTCATCCAGGGCCTTGCTTGCCGCCATGTGGTGAGCGGTAGGACACACCCCGCATATCATGGTGGTTATTCGGGGCATCTCCTCAGCCGCCCTTCCCTCGGAGAATTTCTCAAACCCCCTCAGTTCGGGAATCTGAAGGCAGGCACGCTCGCAATTGCCCTCGTCATTGAGGAATATCTCTATCTTGCCATGTCCCTCAAGCCTGGTTATGGGGTCTATGGTTATTTTCTTCACTCCGGCCTCCTATTCCATTCTCCTTCTTTTAAGTAAAGATGAAGCAAGGCTAAACCGGTAGACCGTTCCTGCCGGGTCGGCAATATCGTCAATCAGCCTCTTGACCTCTTCGTCGCTCATGTTCTCTTCTCCATCCAGCCCCAGTATAGAAGCGATCATGGAGAGGGCTTTGGCTCCCTGGTCAACGACGCCGTCCACCGGGCCAAAGCACCCGCGGCAGGGCTGGTTAGCCCTGATGCAGGTCTCTCCGCAGCCGGTGCGGGTAGCCGGCCCCATGCAGATTATCCCCTGGGCTAGGAAACAGAGCTCGGGGTCCATCTTGATTTGCCAGGGCCTCTTGACTTCGTCGATTGATAGCTTCTCCGGCTTGGACTCTGCCCGGGGGCAGGTATCGCAGAGAGCCTTATTGGGCGCCAGCACCGCCCCTTTCTCCGGCAGTTTCCCTTCAAGGATAGCCGTTATCGCGGCCATTATTAAGTCGGGGGGCGGGGGACAGCCGGGGAGATAATAGTCCACGTCTATGGTCTGGTCTAAGGTCTTTACCGTATCGTAGAACTCGGGGAGTTCCAGCTCGCCCTCTTTAACCTTGGTCTTTTGCTGGGGGAAAATTCCCTTGGGGTTATCCACGGTGGGGACTTCTTTATACACCCGGTTGAAAATGGCATCCCGGTCCCAGAAGTTGGCCAGCCCCGGAATACCACCCAGGTGAGCGCAGGCGCCGAAGGCAACCACCAGCTGGGATTTTTGCCTGAGTAGTTTTACCATCTCCTCCTGCTCCCCCAGCCTTACCGCGCCGTTGATAAAACTAACCGCAATCTCGCCGTCTTTCATGGCTTCGATATCCTTGCGCTTGAAGTCCAGCGCCACCGGCCAGAAAACGATATCCACGGCATCGGCCACCTTGAGTATATCTTCGTTAAGGTCAACCACCGTCTCCTCACAGCCACCGCAGGAAGCACACCAGTAAAAAGCGACCTTCGGCTTAGCCATCTCTCCCCCTTTCCTACTTAAAAATTATAATCTAGGTACAGCGCACATTGCAACTTTTCGGAGCAGAACGCTGGTTTTGGTCAATTGATTTCACTTAAGCGTAATAACTTGCCTATCTTCTGCGGCAGGCGGTCGCGATTATTGATGGTGGTCTCGACAGTTGTTACCTCAGAGCCTAAGCGAGCCAAAAAGGCGGGGAGGAGCTTCCGGCGGATAACCAAAATGGAGTTTTTAACCTTCCCCGCCCTGACTATTTCCAGGGCTTTGGCAAATCCCTCGCCCCTGAGCTCCAGATGGCCAACTTCATCTACCAAAAGAATATCCGAAGAAACCGCCCCATCTATGGCTTTATTGCCAAACTCAATAGCCTCGGGATTGAAAAAATACCTGTCGGTACGGGGGCCCTGGTATATCTCATTGATGCTGGCCAGCGGCTTTCTTTCCCCGGTTTGAACATCTACAATAATAATGCCTTCATCGGGCGCCTTGGGAGTAAGGATACCGCCGCAGCTGTATCCCCGGCTCCTGGCTAGCTCAACAACCTTCTCACAAAGGGTAGTTTTACCAACTCCTACCCTACCGGTGACGATAATATTCACTGCTTTTAATTAAAGCCCCGACACGAAAGCTATAGCGCTTACCCCCCAGCAAATAGCTATGGTAGCCAGTGCGCTGGCGTAATAAAGAGGCATCCTCTTTGTTAACCGGGGGAAAGTCTTAGCCCCAAGCTTGGTGCCGACCAGGTAGCCCAGGGGGGCAAATATGGCGAAGAAGGCAGCCTGCATTACCGCCTGATTGGAGATATATCCCCCAGCGGTAAAGACGACGCGGGCATAGGCAGGAGCATTCATCACGTATATGGCAAAATAGACCCAGGCAACGGCAGCCAGGAAGCCGGCCAGGGCTCCGGCGCCAACGCTAAACAGGGGATTCTTTTCCATCCTCTTCATCAAGAATACAGCTACCAGACCAAAGGCAAGCGACTCAAAAACAATAGCCATAGCCGGGTTTATAACCTGGATAGCGTTAAGGGGCACGAACAAGAGCCAGGCATTGAACCACTTAAACGAGGCGGCGACGATGCCTATGCCAATCAACATGCTCGGCTTTCTGTAGATGGCCAATGCCGAAGCCATGACAGCCACGCCGATGCCAGCCATAATGGCGCCCTTGTTAGGAAACAATACCATGTTCAGGAAACCACCCAGCGTAGCCTCCAGGAGTCCCCAGATAGAGCCAAAGACCAGGATGCCGAGTACAATATAAAGTATACTCTGCCGACCTTCAATAATGTTTTCTTTTATCTTGGCCATTTCTTCTCCTTGCTTTAATCGTTAAATCGGATATAGCTTTGGGGGGATTTATTTCATTATTCAACCTCCTTCAAAAACTCCTCGAACCTGTTCCGTAACTGCTTGTATTCTGCCACCACCTTTCGCCCCGCCTCGGTCAACCTGGTGCGTCCTCCCCCCGCCCCGCCAGCGCTCTTCTCCACCAGGGGCGTCGGCACCAGACGATTGGCTGATTCCACCCAGAGCCAGGCGTTGCGGTAACCCAGCTTCATGGAGCGAGCGGCGGCGGCTATAGAGCCGAACTTATCAATCCGCTCCAGCAACAGCGCTCTCCCCCACCCCATAAAGAGCTCGCCGTCCTTCTCCAGCCACACCCTGCCTCTCACCCGGTAACCCGGCTGAGGGTGGCGGGAGAACTGCGAAGGCTTTTTCGGCCTGAACCTTGGTACCTCGGTCACTTGTC
Organism: Dehalococcoidia bacterium; assembly: GCA_011176635.1. Classification (GTDB taxonomy): domain Bacteria; phylum Chloroflexota; class Dehalococcoidia; order Dehalococcoidales; family BS750m-G39; genus DUEC01. The sequence goes on from DUEC01000045.1 coordinate 8,062, forward strand.
CTCTGTCCCGGTAAAATAGCCTATGCTATATTACATGCGATATAGCGCTTTTGTCAAATTCACCCTTGGTCTGGTCAATTGGTGAATGCTATCAGGCGAGCCGATACTTAAGGGTGTCCAGGAACCAGTAGTTTTCCCGCTTAATGGTCTGGCTCTCGGTTATCTCTATCCTTCGCTTAAACAGGGGGCCGTTGACCACCAGGGTATGGTATTCACCGTTTTCCCCGCAGAGGTCAATGTTTCTGGTCTTTAGATAGTCCATAAAATCCCTATCCAACCGCTTCCCCAGCCAGCCCTCATCAATCAGCTCGGACCTGGCGCCGACGATAACGGCCTCAAAGCCGGCATCTATGAAATCGGTGAGTATCTCTTCCGTGCTTTTACCCCAAAGCGGCTCAATAGCCTCAATGCCCAGGTCATCGCAAACTCTCTCCACCCACTCCCTGTGTTCATCGAGATAGATATCGCCGAAGACCATCCCCTTTATGCCTTCGGGGAGCAGGCTCCGCACCGCTTCTTTAAATTCGGCCTCATAGCCATCCCGGGTGGTCTCCTTCTGCAAAAGAGGTATGCCGATAGCCCGGCTCTGGAGCTGAATTAAGCGCTTTTCCGTCCCGTGAAAGCTCACCCGCTTGAACTCCTGGGAGATAAAATTGACCAGGTGAGAGATTTTATAGCCCTGAGCCAGCGCCAAGTAACAGGCAAAACAGCTGTCCTTGCCCCCGCTCCAGGAAGAGATATAGCTCATAACACCTTTTCTAGCTGTGCCTGACCCACTCCACGGCGTTAAAGAAAACGGCCAGGCCGTCACCGTGTTCTCTGGGTTTCTCCCGCGACCAGCGGGGATGCTGTGTCCAGCGGATAAAACGCTCAGGGTGGGGCATCAAGGCGAAGATACGCCCCGAGGCGTCGCAGATACCAGCAATGTTATCCGCCGAGCCGTTGGGGTTCTGGGGATAACCGGCGCGAGTATTGCCCTTCTCATCAGCGTAGCGCAGTACCACGTTTAACCTGCCCAGCGTCTCCGCCTCCGCCATCACCTTGCCCTCGCCATGCGCCACCGGCAGGTACAAAGAGCTTATGCCCTTAGTGAAGATGCAGGGGCTTTGCCGGTCGACGCTGAGATTGACCCAGCGGCACTCAAAGCGGTTGGAATCGTTGCCGGCCAGGGTCAGCCCCGGGTTGCCGTCCGCCGAGGGGAGCAGGATGCCGGCTTTGACCAGCACCTGAAAGCCATTGCAAATCCCCAGTATCAGCCCGCCACCTTCGACGAACCTCTTGATGTCCTCGCCCAGCTTTAACCTCAATTCGTTGGCCAGAATCCTGCCCGCCGAAATATCGTCGCCGTAGGTGAAACCGCCGGGCACGACCAGTATCTGGTAATCGGAAATGAGCTTATCCCGCCGGACGAGCTGGTTGACATGCGCCAGCTCTACCACTGCGCCTGCCCGCTCAAAGGCAAAGGCGGTCTCCTGGTCACAGTTTGTCCCTGGTGCCCTTAAGATTAGCGTCCTTACTTCAGCCATGCTATCTCTACCAGCCCAGCGGTCTCTGCCAGGCTTCCTTTAATTCGGCCAGGGTTGCCGAAACAACCTTCTCTCCTTTAATGCCGTAGACCTCAAGCTTGTCGCCACTATTTACCCGCCCGATGGCGGCCAACTCTATACCTTTCATCACTTCTTCAAAGCGTCCCTTATCTTCGGGTGCTACCTCCACCAGGAAGCGGGTATTGGACTCGGAGAATAGTATACTGTCACTGCGGCTGATGGCTTCGCCCAGGGGGGCTTTAGCCAGTTCAAGGGTCATGCCCAAACCCCCGGCAAAGGCCATCTCCGCCGCCGCCACCCCGATGCCGCCCTCGCTCAGGTCGTGGCCAGCCCTTACTAAGCTCTGCTCCGCGGCGGCGCTCAAGGCGTCCATCAGCTTCTTCCCCCTTTGAGCGTCGACCCGGGGCACCCGGCTGCCGATAGCGCCATGAACGGCGTAGTAGTGAGAGCCGCCCAGCTCGTTGTATGTCGCCCCCACTATGTAGAGCAGGTCGCCCGCTTTCTTGGCGTCCATGGACACCGCTTTGGCAACGTCATCCATCACCGCCATGGCCGAGATAAGCAGGGTGGGGGGAATGCATATGCTTTTCTTTTCTGTTTCATATTCATTGTAGAGGCTGTCCTTGCCCGAGATAAAAGGCGCCCCGTAGGCCAGGGCAACATCGGCGCAGCCCTGCGCCGCCCGCACCAACCCACCGAGGCGGTCGGGCTTCTCCGGATTGCCCCAGTTGAAGTTGTCCAGCAAAGCCACCTTCTTGAGGCTGCCGCCGACGGCGATAACCTGCCTCAAGGCCTCGTCCACCGCCGAAGCCGCCATCCAGTAGGGGTCGATGTCACCGTACCTGGGGTTGATGCCGTTGGCGATAATAACCCCCATATCGGAATCGAGCAGCGGCCTGACGACAGCGGCATCACCGGGGCCATCGTTATTTATGCCCACCAGAGGCTTGAGAGCGCTGCCCCCCTGGACTTCATGGTCATACTGGCGGATGACCCACTCCTTGCTGCAAACATTCCAGGAGCCTAAGATTTTCTTCAAGTCTTGGCTAAGGTCAGGGGGCTGGGCGAAATCGGGCTCTAGATGCTCAGCCGGCTGCCAGACCGCCTCCCTCTCCATCTGGGGCAGTCCGTGATGCAAAAACTCCATGTCAAGGTCGGCCACCGGGTTGTCCTGATAGAATAGTTTAAGGCGCTTATCATCGGTAAACTCGCCGATGACGGTGGCTTCAACGTCCTCGCTGGCAAAGAGGGAAATCAGCTCCTCCACCGAAGCCGGTGGCACCGCCAGCAGCATCCTCTCCTGAGACTCGGAGAGCCATATCTCCCGATAAGAAAGCCCGGAGTATTTTAAGGGAACCTTTTCTAAATCCACACGCACGCCCGTCTCCTCCGCCATTTCCCCCACCGCCGAAGAAAGCCCGCCGCCGCCGCAGTCAGTGATGCGCCGATAGAGGCCCCTGTCCCTGGCGACAAGCAGGACATCGATGAGCTTTTTCTCGGTGATGGGGTTGCCAATCTGTACCGAGCTCGCCGAGACTTCTTCGGACTCTCCGCTTAACAGCGCCGAGGCAAAGGTGACGCCGTGGATGCCGTCCCGCCCGGTGCGGCCACCGGCCACGACTACTAAATCGCCCGCCTTTTGTTTTCCCATCTGGGCCGCGCTCTTGGGCATAAGCCCGACGGTGCCGCACAGGACCACCGGGTTAGCCAGATAACGCTCGTCAAAGAGAATTGCCCCGTTGACGGTGGGGATTCCCATCCGGTTGCCGTAGTCAGCCACCCCGGCCCGCACCCCTTTGAGAATACGGCGGGGATGGAGGACTCCGGCCGGCAGTTTATCGTGGGGGAAGTCGGGTGGGGCAAAGCAGAATACGTCGGTATTGGCGATTGGCTTCGACCCCAGGCCGGTGCCCAGCGGGTCGCGGATGACCCCGCCTATTCCCGTCGACGCCCCGCCGTAGGGCTCGATGGCGGAAGGGTGATTGTGGGTCTCCACCTTAAAACAGAGGGCGTAGCGCCCGTCAAAATCAATCACCCCGGAGTTGTCCTTGAAGGTGGATAGACACCAGGGCTTATCCAGCTCCTCGGTCACCCTCATAATGGTGCTCCGGAGCAGATTATCGATGACCTCTTCCCCCAGCCTGATTCTGGAATTGAACGTCTTGTGCTTGCAGTGCTCCGACCAGGTCTGGGCCAGTGTTTCCAGCTCGACATCGGTGGGATTGCGGCCCACACCAGCGAAATGTCTCTGGATGTGCTTTAACTCCTTCAGGTTCAGCTCGAGCTTTTCCCGCCCCAGCCTGGTCAGGCCTTCATCATCCAGGGACAGCAGAGCCACCTCTTCCCTGGAAAAGCGGTACTCGGCCGAGGGCAAGGAAACCCTTTCCCGTCCGGTAACCACATGCTGAATGACGCTGTTGACCAGCAGTTTATTGGAGATAAGCTCGATGTCGCCAGCGGAAAGCCTGCCCCAGAGGTAATACCTTTTGGCCGTCTTTACCGACTTAAGCGTGGTCACGCCCAGGTCAAGGATGCCCTTGCCGACACTCTCTTCAACCGGGTCCATCACCCCGGGATTATAGGCGACCTCAACGGCATGGGCGCCCGTCGGTACAGAAAGGGATGTTTCTCCGATGGAGTACTGTTCGACTACGGGGTCAGCCAGCAGCTCCCGGCAGATTAAAGCCAGCTCTTTCTGGCTTAAGTCCCCTTCCAGCAGGTATATATCGCTGACCCTCGCCCTCTCGGCAGTGGTAACGCCGAGGTCGCGGATATCCTTTTGCAACGCCTCTCCGCGAGGGTCGGGAAGGCCGGACTTTACTGAGACCTCAACCCGAAACAAGAGCCTCCTCTGCTGACTACTCTATAATATATTTTACTACCGCCGCCGAATAATCACAAGTCTTACGCTCATTCTATTCTCCAGGGTGTTTAGGTTTCATTAAAATCCCAATATCAGCTATAATGTGGTGATATTCAGCCATCAGGTATATAATAGCTGGCGGAGTTTTTAAGGTTTAAAGGAGAGGTAAGGATGCCCAAAAGCCATATTATTGAGGTAAAAAACCTGGTAAAGAAATATGCCAAGCTGGTGGCAGTAAACGACATCAGCTTTGCCGTCGAGGAAGGTGAGGTCTTTGGTCTTCTCGGTCCCAACGGGGCGGGAAAGACGACGGTAATCAGTATCCTCTGCACCCTGTCCAAACCGACCTCGGGCGGGGCATCAATCAACGGCTTTGATATCGTCCGTCAACGCAGCCAGGTGCGGCAAAGCATCGGGCTGGTCTTTCAAGACCCCAGCCTCGATGAACAGCTGACCGCCCTGGAGAACCTGGAGTTTCACTCGCGGGTATACAACGTCCCCGCCTCGGTGAGAAAGGAAAGGATTGAGCAGGTGTTGGGGATGGTCGAGCTCTGGGAAAGACGCCGCGACATAGTCAAGACCTTCTCCGGCGGCATGAAACGCCGCCTGGAGCTGGCCCGCGGTCTCCTCCACTATCCCAAGGTGCTCTTCCTGGATGAGCCTACCCTTGGTCTCGACCCCCAGACCCGCCGCCGACTCTGGGAATTCATCCTCAACCTGCGCCAAAAGGAGGGGACCACCGTATTTCTCACCACCCATTATATGGATGAAGCCGAGTATGCCGACCACATTGCCGTCATGGACTATGGCCAGCTCATCGCCCTGGATAACCCGGAGAGGCTAAAAGGGACGGTGGGTGGGGATGTGATTAACTTGAGCACCGTGGACAACCAGAAAGCTCAAGCCGAACTTAAGGAGCGCTATCAAATCCAGGCCGGCAGCGATAACGAGCAGCTGAGCTTTGAGATTGCCAATGGAGACCGGTTTATTCCGACATTAATAAGAGAGCTTGACACCGAAATCAGCAGCATCAGCCTGCGCCGGCCCACACTGGATGACGTTTTCCTCAAGCTGACCGGACATCGGCTCAGGGATGAAGCGGCTAAGGGCGAACTGAAAGATATAGTGCGGCAGTTAGGCCGCCGCCAGAGAAGGCGCTAGCGAGGTAAGGAGAGCTATGAATCACCTGCGGGGCATCTACACTATCTGGTATCGCGATTTGCTGAGGGTATGGCGGGACAAGCTGCGAATGGCCAGCTTCCTAGCCTTCCCGCTGCTGTTTCTGGTCGTCTTTGGCAGCGGCTTGAGCAGCACCATGGGCATGCTCGCCCCGGGGGTCGATTTCTCCAAGTTCATGTTCCCCGGCATCATCGGCATGACGGTGCTGATGACCTCTTTCATGTCCGGGGTCTCCATAGTCTGGGACCGTGAATTCGGCTTCCTCAAAGAGGTGCTGGTGGCGCCCGTCAGCCGAGTGGCAGTAGCCGCCGGCAAAACACTGGGCGGAGCCACCATTGCCTTAATTCAAGGATGTTTGATACTCCTCTTTGCCCCCCTTTTTGGACTGACGCTCTCCCCGGGAGTCCTGCCCCAGCTACTACCGACGATGTTCCTGGTCGCCTGCGCCCTGTCAGCCATGGGAATCTTCCTCGCCTCCCTGATAAAGTCCTTAGAGGCCCACCAGGCAGTAGTGCAGCTACTGATGTTCCCCATGATATTCCTCTCCGGCGTTTTCTTCCCGGTTGATAATGTGCCCGCCTGGATGAACGTCCTGGTCAAAATAAATCCGGCGACCTATAGCGTTGACCCCATACGCCAGCTGATGCTCGGGCCCGAGTCTGCCTCTGCCCTGGGCATTACCATTTTCGGGCACACCATGACCATCGGCGAGGACCTGATGATAGTGGCCGGCTTCGGGCTGATTATGATTATCCTGGCCATGTGGTCATTTGGTAGCCAGGAGTAAAGGGGCACCAGCCACCTCTCAAATTGACCCACTACCGCCGGAATAAGCCCATTGACTTCTTGGTCAGATGGCTATACCTTATAATAGAAGGAACGCCTTGCTGGAGACCAACGATGTGTCTGGTGGACTTTTTTGCCGCCTGCTGGCTTAAAAAGCTGCGTTATCCCTGGTCCCGCCTGCGGCGCTGGCTATGCGAGAGGCGCTATCTCAAAACAGAACTTCCCCCGGCAAAATCCCTCCAAGAAGTCCAGGCACACCTCAAAAAGATAACCTGGACCAAGGACGGCCTCTTTCACCTCTACGATTCCATCAGCTACCCACAGACGGTCTGGGCCAAGAAAAAGGATGACTGCGACGGCTTCTCCATACTGGCCGCCGAACTGCTCCAGCGTTTGTCCCCGACTCTCAATCCGGTACTGGTCACCGCCGCGGTGATGCCCCTGCGCAAAAGCCACACCGTCTGTGCCTTCAGGGATGGCCAGGGGCTCGCCTTCTTCGACAACGCCAGGCTGCGCAAAGGGAACTACCAGAGCTACGCTGATATCGTGGCCCAGTTCACCCGGCGCGCCGATAGGGTCATCTGCTGGGACGCGGTCAAGCCCAACACCTTCGAAAGGCTGGAATTCAAACGCGTCTGACGTAGCTCAAGATTACTAAACAAAAAAGCGCCAGCGGTAAAGCTGGCGCTTACTAATTTCTGGTGGAGACGGGGGAGAGTCGAACTCCCCGTCCAAGAGAAGCTGCCCAGAATATGCTACAGGCTTAGTCAGCTCTTTAATCTCGCCCGGCTAACCTCTACTGACCGAGTTAAAGCCAGGCCAGCCGATAATTCTTTCACCACCCTTATCGACGTCCGGGTGACGGCACCTCAATTTTCGGCACCCGACCCCAACCCATTGAGGAGAGGTTGGGCGGGCGCGCAACCTATTTAATTAGGCTGCGTAAGCGAATTCAGATTCGCCAGTTATTTTTGCCGCCGGTTTTATGAGGTTAGCGGCACCTCAGCCTGCAATCCTGTAACCTACCTCCCCTGTCGAACCCACGCGTCCCCAATTACCTTAAAAGCTAAGCTACCTCCTTCCCTGCCCTTTCCTTTTTATAGCCCGCTCCATTTCTCTTTCCGTCTCGTGGCGGGCTATGGCTTCCCGCTTATCATAGAGCTTCTTGCCCCTGGCTAAGGCCACCTCAACCTTAGCCAGGCTATCCTTAATATACAGCTTAAGTGGCACCAGGGTAAAGCCCTTCTCCACTACCTGGCTGGTAAGGCTGTCAATCTGCTTGCGATGCAGTAGAAGCTTGCGGCGCCGCCTCGGCTCATGGCTTAAGTAGCTGGCGGCTTCATAGCGCGCTATATGAGCGTTCATCAGCCATAGCTCACCGGCCTCGGGCCTGACGTAGGCATCGCTCAAGCTGGCTCTGCCGGCCCGGATTGACTTTATCTCGGTACCGGTAAGGGCGATGCCGGCTTCTACGCTATCGCCGATATTATAATTGTGATAAGCCTTGCGGTTGGTAGCTACTGTCTTTAAAGCCACAACACCACAATCCCCAGTCTAGATTATATCATATTCTGGATATTCTAGCCCGAGCAAAGAGGTCTTTAAACGGCCCAAAAGCCCTCTCAAGACTGCTCAACTATTGACAAGCGGGGAAAACGCAGTTAACATAGATGAACGATGTTTTTCATCCTGAGAACCAATCCGGAACACTCCCTAGTAATGGCATTAAGCCCTGGCTGATGCCATTTTTATTATAAATTAGGAGGTAATCTAAATGCGGTCTAGATTTTTAGCGATAGGACTGGCACTGTTACTGATAGCCCTCTCGTTTGCCTTTGTTGGTTGTCCGCAATGCGAATGCGGCCAGTGGGTAGGTATCACCGTCTCGGCAGGAGACTGGCAGGAGACGGTGGAGTGCGGCGATACCGTATATGTTCCTGATGGTATTGGCGCTGTGGAAGTAAGCGCTGATTACCTGTGTGAACCTCCGGGATGTAAAACAACATATGAGTGGCTGGTATCGGCCCCGGTAGGTATGAATGGGACGAGTGATACAAGTCCCTGCGTCTTCCAATTTGAAATCCCTGAAGATGAGTGCGTTACCGTCCGCGTCTCCGCTTTCTGCGACGACAACCGCTGCGCCGACTGCAGTTTCACAATCTGCCCTGAAGAAGAGGAATGCGACTGCGGGGAGTGGGAAAGTGTCGCTGTCTCATGGGCAGTCGCGCAAGAGACGGTGGAATGCGGCGGGATGGTAGAGACTCCTGAAGGTGTTAGCGTCGTAGAAATAGTCGCTAGTTACTTGTGTGAACCTCCAGAATGTGAAGCGACCTATGAATGGGAAGTATCGGCTCCGGTAAGTACGAATGGGACGTCTGATACCAGTCCCTGTGTGTTCTCTTTTGAGGTCCCTGAGGATGAGTGTGTTGAGGTCACCATTTCTGCTTTCTGTGGTGATACCCTCTGCGATACCTGCACTTTCACAGTCTGCCCGCCCGAAGAAGAATGCGAATGCGGCCAGTGGGGAGATATCATGCTCTCATGGGGAACTACGCAACAGGCGGCGGTGTGCGGCGAGATCTCATATGTTTCTCCGGATGCCGGCACTTTGGAAATAAGCGCCAGTTACCTGTGTGAACCTCCGGATTGTGAAACGACCTTTTTTGAATGGCAGGTATATACTCCGGCAGCTATCCTAGATAGCGGGGTGTGCACTAATGGCCCCTGTCTGTTCCAAATTGAGCAGTTCCCTTACGAGTGTGTCACCATCAGCATTTCCGTTTTCTGTGGCGATAACCTCTGCGAGACCTGCACCTTCACAATCTGCCCTTATATTCCTCCCCAAGGTGGTGGCGGGCAGGATGAGCCATAGATACTCTTTAAAGGTGTTGGCCGGGGAAATAATTGCCAATAGGGGGCAATTAATGGGGGAGGCGAAATGCCTCTAGCGGGGCTTGGCCTCGTAGGAGCCGAAGATAAAATCCAGGTCTTCCTGCAGGGCGGAGAGCTTCTCTTTGGGGAAAAGCTTCTCGTTGATATCAAGTATCAGCTTGGTCTCACCCCTGGCTGAGCCCACGATGTGCGCTCTCAGGCACTCTTTGCCCGCCCTGCCCTGTCCGCCCTGAACGTTAAAGGTCAATATGCCCCTTGAGATGAACGATGAGGAGTCTTCGGGCATAGAGTATGTTTCCAGCTTTGCCTCACTCACCACCGCTCCCTGCTTTAAAACGAAGTCCCTGACCTCATCATAAAGCAGTTCAGGCTGTACCTCGCTGTATGTCTTCCTAATCTGCATCTTCAAGTTCTCCCTATCCTTCTAACCTAATAATAAGGCTTTATAGAATATTTATCAATCAA
>DUEC01000046.1 GCA_011176635.1 Dehalococcoidia bacterium
CACCCAGCCCGCCCTACAGGGGCTAGAGCCCTTCTTAGACACCCCAATAAAGTAGAGGGTTTTGGGGGAAACCTCAGAGGGTGGGTTTGGGTGGGACATAATAGTTTTGTCCAAATGGGAGAGAGGGCGGGAAGAAAGAGTCCAGCTTGTTGGGGCGATAAGGTTTATGGTAGTATTTATTGGCTAGGACGGAGGTTAAAGATGGAACCCAGGATTGGCGTTTATATCTGTCACTGCGGCAGCAACATCGCTGGCACGGTTGATACCACCGAAGTCGCCCGCTTTGCTCAAGGTCTGGAAGGAGTGATAGTCGCCCGCGACTACAAGTTCATGTGCTCCGACCCCGGACAGGAGCTTATCAAGAAGGACATCAGGGAACTAGGGCTTAACCGGGTGGTGGTGGCTTCCTGCTCGCCGACAATGCATGAGCCGACCTTCCGCCGCGCCTCGCAGGAGGCAGGGGTGAACCCCTACCTCTTTGAGATGGCCAATATCCGCGAGCAGGTCTCCTGGGTGACCGAGGATAAGGAAAAGGCCACCGAGAAGGCCAAAGCGCTGGTCAGCGCGGCGGTGAAGCGGGTCTATTATCATCAACCTCTGGAGACCAAAGAAGTGCCGGTCAACCCCGACACCCTGGTGGTGGGTGGAGGTATCGCCGGCATCCAGGCGGCGCTCAAAATCGCCGATTCCGAGCACAAGGTCTATCTGGTGGACAGAGAACCCAGCATCGGGGGGCACATGGCGCAGCTGGACAAGACCTTTCCCACCCTGGACTGCTCGGCCTGCATTTTAACACCAAAGATGACGCAGGTAGGCTCCCATCCCTTTATTGAGCTGTTGACCTATAGCGAGGTGGAGGAGGTCTCCGGCTTTATCGGTAATTTCAAGGTCAAAATCAGGGAAAAGGCGCGCTACGTTAATAAAGAGCTTTGCACTGGCTGTGGCCTTTGCCAGGAGAAGTGCCCCTGGAAGGTGGACAGCGAGTTCGAGGCTGGCTTAAGCAAGAGAAAAGCAATCTATACCCCCTTCGCCCAGGCGGTGCCCAATGTCCCCGTCATTGATAAGGAGCACTGCGCCTATTTCCTGAGCGGCAAGTGCCGCGCCTGCGAGAAGTTCTGCGAGGCCAAGGCTATAGACTTTGAGCAGAAGGACAGGGTAATCGAGGTGGAGGTGGGCTCTATAATCATAGCTACCGGCTTTAAACTCTTTGACCCCACCCCCATCTACGCCTACGGCTACAAGCGGCTGAACAACGTCATCACCAGCCTTGAGTTTGAGCGGATGGTCAATTCGGCCGGCCCCACCGAGGGCAATATCGTGCTTAAAAGTGGGCAGGAGCCGAAGAGCATTGCCATTATCCACTGCGTGGGCAGTCGTGACGAGAAATACCACGAGTATTGCTCCCGCGTCTGCTGTATGCACTCCATGAAGTTTGCTCACCTGATAAAGGAGCATACCAGCGCCGATGTCTACGAGTTCTATATTGATATAAGGAGCTTCGGCAAGGGCTATGAGGAGTTCTATAATCGCGTCCTGAGCGAAGGGACGGTCTTTATCCGCGGTCGCCCCGCCGAGATAACCGATGTCGCCGAGACACCCGAAGAAGAGGGGAAACTCATCGTCCAGTTTGAGGATACCCTGGTGGGCAGGCAGAGCCGACTGCCGGTAGACATGGTAATCCTCAGCTGTGCCCTGGAGCCCCAGCTGGACACCGGGGCTGTCGCTCACCTATTTAACATAAGCCGCAGCGCCGATGGCTTCTTCATGGAGAAGCACCCCAAGCTGGAGCCGGTATCGACCATGATGGATGGCATCTTTCTGGCCGGTTGCTGCCAGAGCCCAAAGGATATACCCGATACCGTGGCTCAGGCTTCAGCGGCGGCGGCTGAGGTCCTGGCTATGATTGGCAAGGGCAGTGTCGAGATTGAAGCCGCCACGGCCGTGGTTGACGAAAGAATATGCTCCGGCTGCCAGGTCTGCCGTCTGGTTTGCCCTTATAACGCCATTGACTTTGACGAGGAGAAGAATGTGTGCCGGGTCAATAGGACTCTGTGCGAGGCCTGTGGCGCCTGTATCGCTGCCTGCTTCAGCCACGCGGTGAGCCTTGACCACTTCACCAACGAGCAGATTGTGGCTGAGATGGAGGGGGCGCTGGTTTAAGGTTATTCTTATATACTTATAGTCACTTAGAGGCGCTAGTTTTGCCGCTAGCGCCTTTTTTATTAGGGTATTGACAGAAAGCTATGGGAGTGCTATAGGTTGGGCGGTTGGTGGAGCCAAAATCCATATCCAAAGGAGGAATCCGATGTCAATAGAAGAAAACAAGGCTATTGCCCGCCGCTGGAATGACGAAATCTGGAGCAAGGGGAATATGGCTGCCGTAGATGAGCTTATGGCCGCCGACTTCGCCTGGCTCAATGCTCCTCCCGGGGTGGCGTCTGACCGGGAGGGATTCAAACGATTCCAGGCTGGGGCGTTGGGTGCCTTTTCCGAAATGAACTGCACCGTTGAGGACATGGTTGCCGAAGGAGAAAAGGTGGCCGTCCGCTGGACATGGAGCGGCAAGCATACCGGTGAGTATATGGGGATTGCCCCTACCGGTAAGCAGGTGACGATGACAGGGGTCAGCATTATCCGCATCGCTGGCGGCAAGATTACGGAAGAATGGGACGAGTCAGACAACCTGGGCTTTATGACGCAGCTCGGTGTTAAGGCAGGCTAGGGGGCGCTGGCTTAATACTCGCTAGACACGAAATTCTTAATCTGGGCGTAGCTGAAGACAGGCCCATCGCGGCAGACATAGATATTGCCGATATTGCACCTTCCGCACTTGCCGATGCCGCACTTCATTCGCTTTTCTAAGGTAGTGAGCATCTGCTCCGGCTTAAAGCCCAGCTTCTCCAGCGCGGGGAAGGTGAAGCGTATCATAATCGGCGGCCCGCAGACGATAGCCACCGCCTCTTCAGCCGAGGGGGCTACCTCCTCTAATACCTTGGGCACCAGGCCCACTTTTCCCTTCCAGGTATCATCGCCCTTGTCCACCGTGGTTACCATGTTCACCGTCTTGTTCCTGTCCCAGGCATCAAGGTCGTACTTGAAGCACAGGTCAGCGGGGCTGCGGGCGCCGTAGACAATGTCTATCTTTTTATATTTATTGCGGTTGTCGATGACGTTCCAGATGAGAGACCTCAAGGGGGCTAAGCCGTTGCCCCCGCCGACAAAGACCAGGTTCTTGCCTTTGAGGAAATCGAGGGGGAAGCTGTTGCCGTAAGGGCCGCGAAAGCCTATCTCGGCGCCGACACCGAGACGGTGCAGGGCGTTGGTGACCTTGCCAACTCTCTGTGCGGCGAACTCCAGGTGGTCGCGGCGGGTGGGGCTGGAAGAGATACAAAAGGGGGCTTCGCCGATACCGAAGACCGAGTACTGGGCGAACTGCCCCGATTCAAAGCTGAAGTCCTTTTGTAGTTTCTGGTCTTTAAGGTTAAAGTGAAAAGTCCTGACCCCTGGCGTCTCTTCAATTATCTTTTCAATTACCGCTATGTGGGGCAGGTAAACATTGCCCTCGGCGAAGAATTTCTGTCTCTGGTTGATGTCGCTAACGGTCATTTTCCTGCCTTTGCCTTGGCCGGCACGCTCTCCAGCACCTTAGTAATATCCCAGTTCACCGGGCAGAGGCGGATGCACCTTCCACAGCCGGTGCAGGCGATAATATCAAAGGTCATGGGGTAGAACTCGAATTTGTGGCATACCTTCTGCCTTACCCGCCGCCACTTCTCTTTTCTGGGGTTCTCCATGGGCATCCTGGTGTAGAGGGAGAAGCCACAGCTATCCCAGCTTCGGAACCTTGCCCCTTCGTCTTTGACCAGCTCGTCGTTGATGTCAAAGCAATAGCAGGTGGGGCAGAGCAGGGTGCAGATGCCGCAGCTTACGCACTTGGCGGCCGCCTTCTCCCAGAATCCCTCATCATCAAAGCTGGCAAGAAGCTTATCCTTGATGCCCTCGGTATCCAGTTTTCGGGTGACCTTATTATAGGCGGTCTCTTTGGCTTTCCTGGCTTCAGCCTCATCGTCCTTGTTAGCATCTTTCAAGCCGCTGGTCTTGGCGGTTAGCTCCTTGCCCTTGGCGGTAATCTCCTCAATAAAGAAGTGGTCGCCGATATTGGTGAGCATGAGGTCGACATCGGCTGATTCAGAGGGGCTGATGCCCAGGGAAGTGCAGAAACAGCTTTCACATGGGTTAGCGCAGCTTAAGCCCACCAGTAGTGTGTTCTTCCGTTTGGAGAGATAGTAGGGGTCCTGGTAGGCGTCTTCGAAGGTCATGTCCAGTATAGCCATAGCCCTGGCGTCACAGGGGCGGATGCCGAAGATTAACTGTTTTTGTCCATTCTTGGAGGGCGGTTCGATTTTATAGTTGTCCTTGTCTTTCTGGAAGCGGAACATCTCCTCCATGGGGGGCAGGAAGCTCGCTTTGGGCGGGACGACGGTATTGCGGTACCAGTCCAGGAAGCTAACGTCCTTGCCGTCCCACTCCGCCATCTCGGCCACGCCGCGTTTTCGGGACGGGGCTAATACGGCGAACTGCTGGCTCCAGGCTTTGAGCAGCTGGGCAATATCCTTTTTGCTTATCTTCTTAGCCATTTTTACCTGAAGAAATCTTCAGCCTCTTCCTGTTCGTAGTGGGTCATCAGGGGCAGGGCTTCCTTGTCCATGCCCGACTTGAACTTGAAAAGCTCGCCGACTATGTCGTACATCTCCCGGGTCAGGCTTCTTAAGGGAATGTTCACCGGGCAGACCCGCTCGCACTCGCCGCAGTCGGTGCACCTCCCGGCGACGTGGATGTTCCTCACTATCTGGAAGATGAGGTTGTCCTGCCACCGCGGCATCGGCATCACCCACTGGGGCTCGGTCTCCTCGACGAAGCACCGTTGGCAGAAGCAGGCGGGGCAGACATTGCGGCAGGCGTAACAGCGGATGCAGCGGCTGAGCTCGTTCTGCCACGACTGCCACCTCTCGGCTGAGGGTATGCCTTTCAGCCCGGCTATGTTTTTGCCGCTGGCTTCCATATTGGGCGCCGGCGGTCTGGGTTCACCGAGGAGGATATCGTATTCCTGGGGGGTGGGCAGTTCACAGGCAAGGCAGTGGTCGAAGAGAACCTGGTTGGCGGTGAACTCCTTTTTCTGACCGCCGACCTTCACTATTACCTTCTCCCCCTGCCGGGAGATTTCGTCCAGCTCGTCCCTATCTTTACCGGTCAGCCTTTCTATCTTGGCCAGGTCAATAA
>DUEC01000047.1 GCA_011176635.1 Dehalococcoidia bacterium
AGGGTGAGCGCTGTCTGGTGACCACCCTGACCAAGCGCATGGCCGAGGAGCTGGCCGACTATCTAATCGAGATGGGCATCAAGACCCACTATTTACACTCCGAGATTGATACCCTGGAGAGGGTGGAGATACTGCGCGACCTCCGCCTAGGCGTTTACGACGTGGTGGTGGGCATAAACCTGCTCCGGGAGGGGCTCGACCTGCCCGAGGTCAGCCTGGTGGCAATCTTAGACGCCGATAAAGAGGGCTACCTGCGGTCGGAGGGGGCTTTAATCCAGACCATGGGGCGCGCCGCCCGCCACATTGACGGGCATGTCATCATGTACGCCGACAGCGTCACCAAGTCGATGCAGGCCGCCATAGACGAGACCCAGCGCCGCCGCCAGATTCAGCAAGTCTACAATAAAGAGCACGGCATTACCCCCCAGGGGATCAGGAAAGCCATCAAGGACATCACCGAGCGGGTAAAGGTCGCCGCCGAGGTCCGCGCCGTCTATGACGCCTCCGCCCCCCACACCAGGGAGGACATCGCCCGCCTCATCAAGGAGCTGGAAGGGCAGATGAAGACGGCCGCCCGCAACCTTGAGTTCGAGAAGGCGGCGCTAATCCGCGACCGCATCGTTGAGTTGCGCAAAGATTTTGAGCCGGTGGAGATAGACAGATGAGCGATGACGAGGTAGAGACCAAACAGGAGCGCCGGGAGAAGAAGCTTAAGAAGAAGCGGGAGCGCGTGCCCAAGCACGGCAAGAACCTGGCGCGGGTTTATATGGATGCGATTATGAAGAGGTTGGGGGGAAAGGGGAAACAAAAATAAAAAGGAGGACAACATGATTGAGCGAGTTCATGAGCACATTATCAGCGAACTTGGTACCAACTCACGCACGGACACGATTTTCGTTCTCACCGGGATTATCCTCAACCTGCTGGTTCTGGGCATTAATTCCATAATCGCCCTAAACGCATCTGACGATAGAGCCATAGATGCCACATCAATAACGGTAATGGTCGTGCTGGTGGCCCTTTTAATAGTGGTCAATCTGATTGTAGAACTCGGGTTAGTAAGAGGCAGGCAAACGAGAGTAAAGCTGCTGAATAGTCTTTTAAAGATGTACAAAGACCAGGGTGTGGCCAAGTACTATGACCCAACGCTGCTGAGTGATTACCGGACGAGGTATAACCTGTTTATGTTCGGCGTCATCTTTATAGGTATCGTCGCCCTTATTATACCTTTTGTGCTCCTGGTAACTTAATAGCTGACACCGAGAAAAAGCGGATTATGAAGAGGTTGGGGAGGAAAGGGAAGTAATCAGCTTCCGTTGATGCCTTTTTTATTAGTTACAACCAAGTTCAATAGTCCAATTCGATAGGCTCCCAGTCAATGAAATAGAGAGTGAAACCATAGCTATCATCGGGTACAATGAAAGTAATCTGAGACATTCCCAAGACCACTGCCGAGTACGCGTCGCCATCGCTGTCCGTCACGACCACATTCGGGATGCCTGATAACGAATATTGCTCGAGCAAACTTGTCGTTCCGCCAAACGTCTCTTGATACCAGGCCCGAACTAGGCCTAAATCCGAGAGGATTTCAAACTCTGCCTCAAGAATAACCCAGCCCTCAACTAGTTCACCCACCGGTCCGGATAGAGTTTCGAGAACCCGACCACCAAATGTGGTTCCCTCCAAGCGCCAGCTGTTTGTTCCATCTGTCAGTATATCAGCGGCGAATGAGAAGTAGGCGGTGACGCTCTCATTCGAGTCCATGGCAATGATGGCGTGGGGGATGGTACCGGAGATACTACCACCCCAGTGGTCGAAGGCGTAACCTATGGCTGGGGTGGCCGTCAGCGTTAACGGCGTCCCGTCGACATATTGGCCGCCGGAAGGGAAAACGGAACCGGCTCCCGCCGGGATGACATAGGTGGTAAGGGTATACTCCTCGGGCACGGCTTCAAAGAAAGCGGTGACGGTCTTATCGGAGTCCATGGTAATGGTGGTGGTGGGGTTGGCGCCAGAGGCGTCACCACCCCAGTGGTCGAAGTCGTAACCGCTGGCTGGGGTGGCAGTCAACGTTACCTCCGCCCCGGAGTCATATTGGCCGCCTGAAGGAGAGACGGAACCGGCTCCCGCCGGGTCAACACTGATGGCAAGGGTATACTTCTGGGAGCAGCCACCTAGCCACACCAAACTCAAGCTAAAGAGTAAAACGAGACTGATAATTACAACAAGGGAGACATGTTTCCGTCTTAACATAGTTCTCACCTCTCAACTTGATTGTTTTTCTATTTTCTTGCCACATTCTACCACAGGCTGTCAAGAGTTCATATATGACAAAGGCTTCGGCTCCGGGTGTTGGTAATTTCATCCTCAAAATCCCAACAAGCAAGAAAAGATACATATTGCTAAGCCGTAGTATAATTACAAGCAGCAACTATCCACTACAAGGAGACCAAGATGAAAGCGATTCTCAAAGACCCCAAGCTCCTCCTCTTCGGCAAAGGGCGCCGGTGGTATCAGTGGCATGCCTGGATAGCGCTGGCTTTAGACCTTCTGGGCACAGCCTGCTTAATAGTGGGCATAATAGGCGCCGCCCTGGATAAAGAGCTCGGCCTGGGGGCAATTGTCTGGGTAATCATAGCCATTGCCCTCTGGGTAGGCGGCTTATGGTCCTGGCTCTGCGCCTACACCATTGACAAGCAATAGTATCAAGCCGTAGTATATTCAAAAGCAATAACTAAAACCTAAGGAGGCAACAAAGATGGCAGCAGTCCCCAAGAAACTGAGGTTCCTACTCTTCGGTATGGGCCCCAAGTTCCACGCAACTGTAGCACTGGTCCTGGAGTTCCTGGGCTTAGCCTGCTTGATAGTAGGCATCGTCGGCAGTGTCATAGATAAAGGGCTCGGCATGTGGTGGCCAACCGATTGGTTCTTCGTGGCGATTGCGCTCTGGATATGGGCTCTATGGTCGTGGCTAACGGCATACGTCGCCGCCAAGGACTAGTGTAGCTTTAAGCCTCCCCTTCCCTCCGGTAACCCTCCTCCTCAAGCTGTTCCATGAGGCGGGCGGCGCGTGGGTAGCCGATGTGCAGGCGCCGCTGCAGGTAAGAGGTGGAGATATGGCTGTGCTCCTGCGCCAGCTGACGGGCGGCTTCCAGAAGCGGGTCTTCGGGGAAAATTCCCCTATCGGCGCCGGCAGCGGTAATTTCCTCAACCCTGAGCGGAATTGCCTCTTCCCTCTGCTGGCTACCCCAGAAATAGACCAGCCTCTCCCGCTCGGCATCGGAGACAAAGCAACCCTGCAGGCGCTTGGGCTTAGCCGCCTCGGTGGGCATATAGAGCATGTCTCCCCGGCCCAATAATTTCTCGGCGCCTCCCATATCGAGAATAGTCCGCGAGTCCACCTGGGAGGTAACGGCAAAGCTGATGCGGGTGGGGAAGTTAGCCTTAATCAGACCGGTGACCACGTCCACCGAAGGGCGCTGGGTAGCCACAATGAGGTGAATGCCGGTGGCGCGGGCAAGCTGGGCTAAGCGGCAGAGGACATGCTCCACCTCATCAAAGCCGGCCATCATCAGGTCGGCAAGCTCATCAACGACCAGTACCAGATAAGGGAGCTTCTCGTCTCCCTCCTTGTTCTTGTTGTAACCCTCAATGTTGCGGGCGCCGACGGTAGCCAGCGTTTGATACCGCTTATCCATTTCCTTATTGAGCCAGCGCAGTGTGCCCAGGGCTTTTTGGGTATCCACGATGACCGGCACAGCCAGGTGAGGTATGCTGTTAAACGTGGTCAGCTCCACCCTCTTGGGGTCAATCATGATAAAGCGCACATCGTTGGGAGTGGTGTGAAGCAGCAGGCAACAGATAATAGAATTGAGGCAGACCGTCTTGCCGCTGCCGGTAGCCCCGGCGATGAGCAGGTGGGGCATCCGGGAGAGGTCACCCGCCACCGCTTCGCCGCCGGCGCCCTTACCCAGCGCCAGACCCAGCTTGGACTTGGTCTCTATCTTCTGAAAAGCGCTGGTCTCTATTACTCCCCTTAAGCCCACCAAGCCGAAGATGCTATTGGGAACTTCAATCCCCACCACCGATTTACCCGGCACCGGGGCTTCGAACCTGATGCTGGACGCCGCCAGAGCCAGGGCCAGGTCGTTACCCAGGGAGGTAATCCTCTCCACCTTGACCCTGGTCTTGGACACCTCCTCCAGCCTGACCTTGATATTGCCGTCCTTATCCCTCTCCTTTACCTCCTTCATCTTCCTGTCCCAGCCCGGCTCAACGCCGAACTGGGTCACCGTTGGGCCGGCATTTATCTGCACCACCTTAGCCGCCACGCCGTAGCTGGCCAGAGCCTCCTCAATCACCCTGGCCCTCTGCATATTATCCGCCTGGCCGAACTCAGCCTCGGGGACATTATCCAGAATTTCGATAGGGGGTAACCGCCAGCCGTCGACGGTAACCAGCGCCGGGGACTGGCCGTATTTCTTCCATACCTCCTGGGCTACCTGCTGCAAGTCCTGCTGAGCCGGGGTAGGGGTAAGCACCGAGGTTACCACCTCAGGCTCCCTGGTCGGCGGGGGCTGAACTATAGGCGGTTGTTGGGGTACAATCGGCGGGGTCAGCATCGGTCTTTCAGCGTTGGAGGGTTCAACGTAGATCCCCCCTTCCGGGGCGGGACGCGCTTTGATACGCTCACCCAGCCAGGCAAAGAAGCGGGCGGTATAGCGCCAGCAAAGGCCGGGGGCGACCAAAACAAAGCCCAGGATTGCCATCCCCACCAGCCCAAAGGCGCCGCCGACATCGGCATTGCCGATGATTCCCCTGCCAAAGCTGCCGCCGAGCCCGAAGAAAGCCAGTATCCCCCAGAGCACCAGAACGAAGACGGCGCCGCCGAGCCACTGGTTCCAATGGTAGATAACGGATAGCACCCGCCGCCCCCAGACTATCCACACCAGGGTGAGAAAAGCCAACAGCATAAGGAGCAGGCCCCAGCCGAAGAGACCAACGGCGTCATCCCAGACGCTGTCGGCCCAGGCGCTGATGGTCGACCAGTGCCAGAAGAGCAGGCCAGCGATAATTACCGCCAGTATCAGCCGCCGCACCGGCGGCAGCCAGATAAAATGGAAAAACCGCCGCCCCGCCGAACCCTTCTCAGCTTTGGGCTTCCTTCCCGGCTTACGCTTGCTATCGGCTTGTCTCTTATTAGCCATCTAAAGTTACACCTTCACCATAACCGGAAGAATCATTGGGTGGCGCTTGGTCTGCTCATAGTAAAACTTGTTCAGGATGTCCCTGACCTTGGTATTGATAAAGCCCCAATCGGCGGGGCGGACGCCGCTGTGGTCTAAAGTCTTAGCCACCAGGTCACGGCTCTCGTCTATCATATCTTTAGACTCCCTGGTATCAACAAAGCCCCGGGAGACGATATCAGGACGCCCCACCAGCTTGCCCGTCTGCCGGTTAATGGCGATAATCACCACCACTATCCCGTCCCGGGATAGCATCCTCCGATTACGGAGAACAACGCTGCCGATGTCACCCACGCTCAAGCCGTCCACATACACATTGCCCGAGCTAATCTTGCCGGTTATCTTGCCTGACGAGGGGGTAAGCTCAAGGACATCGCCGTCTTCCAGCAGAAAGACATTCTCCTTGGGAATACCCACCGACTGGGCTAATTGGGCATGGAGACTTAGGTGGCGATATTCGCCGTGTATAGGGATAAAGAACCTGGGCTTGACTAGATTCAGCAGCAGTTTCAGCTCTTCTTGGCTGCCGTGCCCGTGGACATGAACCTGCGCCACCCTACTATAGAGAACCTGAGCCCCCTGCCTGAAAAGGTTATCCACCGTCCGGTTGATTAGCGATTCGTTGCCCGGGATCGGGGTGGCGGAGAGAACCACGGTGTCGCCACGAACGACATGAACCTGACGATGGTCCTTGTTGGCGATGCGGACCAGGGCTGATGTCGGCTCCCCCTGGCTGCCGGTGGTAACCAGGACAACTTTATCGCGCGGCATCTTCTTGAGCTGGTCAATGTTGGCCAGTACGCCGTCGGGGGCCTTGAGGTAGCCCAGCTCCAGCGTCATTTTCACGATATCGGTCATACTACGCCCGACGACAAACACCCGGCGCTGGTGCTTGGCGGCGGCATCAATAACCTGCTGAATCCGGGAGACCAGCGAGGAGAAGGTGGTCACAATCACCCTGCCCGGCGCTTCGGCCATGACCCGGTCCAACGTTTCGCCAACCACCCGCTCTGAAGGGGTGTAACCAGGAAACTCAGCATAGGTGGAGTCGGAGAGTAAAAGTAATATGCCCTGTGCCCCCAGCTGAGCCAGCCGGGAAAGGTCGGTTGGTTTACCATGGACCGGAGTATAGTCAAGCTTAAAGTCCCCGCTATGAACAACGGTGCCCAGCGGGGTAGATATGATTAGACCGGCGGCATCAGGTATGCTGTGACAGACCGGGAATAATTCCACCTTGAATCTGCCCAGTGTGACCTGGCTGCCGAAGGGCAAAACCTTAAGCCTGGCCCCGGCCAGTGCCTTCCTTTCCTTAAGCTTCACCGAGATAAGCCCATGGGTAAGCTTGGTGGAATAGACCGGAACATCAAGCTGGGGCAAGAGGTAGGGCAAGCCACCAATATGGTCTTCATGGCCATGGGTGATAACTATGCCCCTTATTTTCCCCTTCTTCTCCAGCAGGTAGCTGATGTCCGGGATTACCAGGTCAATACCCAGCATCTCTTCCCCGGGGAACATGAGACCGGCATCAATGACGATGATGTCGTCTTGGTATTCAATCGCCATCATGTTCTTGCCGATTTCAGATAGCCCCCCGAGGGGTATTATCTTTAACTTTTGTTTACTCATGATTTTTCACCTAGAACATACTTAATTGTTCTGGTTCTGGTTCCTCCTTAATTGTTTCCGCCTGAGTCAGAAGCGTCGGGATTTTAAGCATATCCTCTTCTATAGCCTGGCGCAGGCTCTGCTGGTGAAGAGCCGCCGCCGGGTGATACATAGCATAGTAGACGACATCGTCCCGCTTCTGCGCCGTGCCGTGAATCTTACTTATGCTCTTGCCGGGGAAGTACATGGCCATAGAGTAACGCCCCAGGGTTACAATCATCTTGGGCTGGATAGTCTCAATCTGACGCTGTAGCCACTGGCGGCAGTTTTGAATCTCCGTAGGCAAGGGGTCGCGGTTTCCTTGAGGACGGCACTTAATCACGTTGGCGATATAGACCTGTTCACGCCTTAAGCTAATAGAGGCCAATAACTCATCCAGGTATTTCCCCGCCGGCCCGACAAAGGGACGCCCCTGCTGGTCCTCATGCCAGCCAGGCGCCTCGCCAATAAACATTATATCGGCATCCTCCGCCCCTTCTCCAGGCACCACCCTATTTCGATATTTAGCTATTTCACACTGCTGGCAAAGTGCGATTTCTTTATTAAGCTCACTCAGAGCCGACATATTAACCAGCCTTTTAATTATGATAACACGGGCAATATGTCAAGTCAATTTAGGTCTCGCTTCCCAAACCCTCCCGCCCAAAAGGGGCTGGTGCCTCTTTTCATCTCTTCTCCCCTCCCCATTTTAAGGAGTGTTTAAGAAGAGGTGGATTTCCCACCCAGACCCACCCTTTAGAGGTGGACACCTCTAATATCTCATTTTATTGGGGTGCGGTAAGAGGGGCCAAGCCCCAGCACGGCAGGGCGGGCTCGGGTGGGAAGAAAAACACAGGTTAAAAACGGGGGAGGGGCGGGAAGCAAACAGTCTGTTTATTGACACTAAGCAGGCGGGGTTGTAGACTTTAGCTCAGAGAAAAAGAGGAGAAGCCATGGATTCTTTAGGCAAAGTTGACCCTGAAATCAGTCGCGCCCTCGATTTGGAGAGGAAACGGCAAAAAGAGACGATTGACCTTATCGCCTCTGAAAACTACCCCAGCCAGGCCGTGTATGAGGCCCAGAGTTCGATTCTAATCGGCAAATACGCTGAGGGCTATCCGCATAAGCGGTACTACGGCGGCTGTGAGAACGTGGACACAGTGGAAGAACTGGCGGTAGAGCGGGCAAAAGAGCTCTTTCGCGCCGAGCATGCCAATGTCCAGCCCCACAGCGGGGCACAGGCAAACATGGCCGCGTATTATGCCCTGCTTAACCATGGCGATACTGCCATGGGCATGAGCCTGACTCATGGCGGCCATCTCACTCATGGTGATAAGGTGAACTTCTCCGGCAAATCATATAATTTTATCCAGTACGGGGTTAACCGGGACACCGAAAGAATTGACTATCAGGAGATAGAAAGACTGGCCTTAAAACACAAGCCCGGTTTGATTGTTACCGGTGCCAGTGCTTATCCCCGGATTATCGACTTTGAGCGTTTTCGCCACATTGCCGACCTCGTCGGGGCCAGACTGATGGTTGATATGGCTCATCCCGCCGGTATAATTGCCGCCGGACTTTATCCCACTCCCGTGCCCTATGCCGATGTGGTAACCATGACCACCCACAAGACCTTGCGCGGCCCACGGGGCGGATTTATTCTATGTCGCCAAGAGCTGGCTTCAGCTATAGATTCCGCTGTCTTCCCTCAAATGCAGGGGGGGCCTTTTATACACATTATTGCCGCCAAAGCCGTAGCCTTTCACGAAGCAATGCAACCTGACTTCGTGGACTATCAACGCGCCACACTGGACAACGCCCTTGCTCTGGCTGATGAACTGAACAGGCTGGGGCTGCACCTGATATCCGGCGGGACAGACACTCACCTTGTATTAATAAGCCTTACTTCGATAGGAATCACCGGCAGGAAGGCAGAGGAAGCCCTGGGTAAGGCTGGTATTGTGGCTAATCGTGATGGCATCCCCTTTGACCCCCGTTCCCCGTTAGTAACCAGCGGCATTAGACTGGGCACGCCAGCAGTTACCACTCGCGGCTTCGGCAAGGAGGAAATGAAGCGGATTGCTTCGCTGGTTGTGAAAGTAATTAAAGATATTGATAACCAGGATATTCAAAACCAGGTACGCCAAGAAGTCAGCCAGCTCTGCTCTCGCTTCCCCGTGCCCGGCATTGACGACTGATACCAGCCGTCTTTCTTCCCACCCCACCTTTAACGGTTCTTTCTCGTCCCATACCCACCCACCCAAAAGAGGCTGGTGCCTCTTTTCATCTCTTTACCCCACCCCATTTGGGGGGCGTTAAAGAAGAGTTAAAGAGGCACAGCCTCTATGGGCGGGTTTGGGTGGGAAGCAAGACTTGGGGGGTGAGGTAGATAAATAATAGTGCTATAATGGAAGAAGGCTTGTATTTTAAGAGGAGGCAACGCGTGATGGACGAACTGAAGGTATTCACCGGCAATGCCCACCCGGCCCTGGCCCGGGCGGTTGCGAAATATCTGAAAACGCCTTTGGGCAAGTGCGAGGTCTTTGAGTTCAGCAACGAGAATATCTTCGTCCGTATTCTGGAAAACGTCCGCCAGAGAGACACCTTCGTTATTCAGCCCCTCTGCTCACCGGTGAACAAGAACCTGGTCGAGTTGCTTATCATGCTTGACGCCCTGAAGAGGGCATCGGCGGGGCGCATCACCGCCGTCGTCCCCTATTACGGCTACGGGCGCACCGATAAGAAAGACCAGCCCCGCGTGCCCATAACCGCCAGGCTGGTCGCCGACCTGCTCACCGTGGCCGGCGCCAACCGCCTGCTGACCGTGGACCTGCACGCCCCCCAGATTCAGGGCTTCTTCAACATACCGGTCGACGAGCTCACCGCCCTCTACCTGCTCAGCAACTATTTCAAAGAGAGAAAGTTTAAAAACCTAGTGGTAGTTGCCTCCGATATCGGCATCGTAAAGCGGTCGCGTGACCTGGCCGCTATCCTCAACGCCCCCCTGGCGATTATGGAAAAGAGGCGCGTGGGCAATGTCGACCGCGCCGAGACGCTGAATATCATCGGCGAGGTTGAGGGCAAGATAGCCCTTACCGTAGACGACGAGATAGACACCGCCGGCTCCCTGGTGGGTGTCATCTCGGCGCTGGAGAAGCGGGGGGTCAAAGAGATATTCGCCTGCTGCACCCACCCCATATTATCCGGCCAGGCCGTCAAGAAGATAGCCTCCTCCCCGGTGAAAGAGGTGGTGGTTACCGATACCGTGCCGGTCAATGCCGATAAGAAGCTGGATAAGATTACCGCTTTGCCCATAGCCCCCCTGCTGGGGGAAGCCATCCACCGCATCCATACCGGACTATCCGTAGGAGCTATGTTTGAGCAAAGCTGATAAGGGTAAAGCCATGAAATTAGTGGAGGTGTATCGGGCAATGGGTGAAGCCGAAGCCCTGATTATAAAGAGCCTGCTGGAGAGTAACGGCATACCCTGTCTCCTCAAATCCCATGCCGCCCCTTCAGTGCATGTGTTTACTGCCGACGGGATGGGGGAGTTTAAGGTTATGGTCGGGGAACCAAGAGCCGAGGAAGCAAAGAGGTTAATCGGGGAGAGAGGAAGTGTTTAAGTGGCTGGGCGATTCCAACGAGAAGGAGCTGAAGCGACTACAGCCACTGGTAGATAGCATCAACGAGCTTGAGCCCCAATTCAAGAAGCTTTCCGATAGCGAACTGCGCGCTAAGACCGACCAGTTCAAGGCCCGACTTCAGCAAGGCGATTCGCTTGACGCCCTCCTGCCCGAGGCTTTTGCCGCCGTCCGCGATGCCGCCAAGCGAACTATCGGCCAGCGCCACTTCGACGTGCAGTTGATGGGGGGCATCGCCCTGCACCAAGGCAAAATCGCCGAGATGAAGACCGGCGAGGGCAAGACGCTGGTGGCTACCCTCCCCCTTTATCTCAACTCCCTCACCGGCAAGGGCTGTCACCTGGTTACGGTCAATGACTACCTGGCGCGGCGAGACCCTTACTGGATGGGCCCAATCTACCACGCCCTGGGGGTGAACGTGGCCAGCATCTACCCCATGCAGTCTCCCGACGAGCGCACCCCCACCCGCCTCTACGACCCCGACTACGACTCCGGCGACAGCCGCTGGGCGCATTTCCGCTCCATCTCCCGCCAGGAGGCCTACCAGGCGGACATCACCTACGGCGCCAGCAGCGAGTTCGGCTTTGACTATCTGCGGGACAACATGGTCACCGAGCTGCCCCAGTGCGTCCAGCGCCCCTTGAATTACGCCATCGTCGATGAGGTGGACTATCTCCTCATCGATGAAGCCAGGACCCCGCTTATCATCAGCGCCCCCGACGTGGAAGCGGGGAAGAGGTACCAGATATTTGCCCGCCTTGTCCCTGGCTTAAGGAAGGACGCCGACTATGAAATCGATGAGAAGACGCGCAATATAAACGCCATAACCGATGTTGGCTACGAAAAAGCGGAAAGGATGCTGGAGAGAGAAGGACTGATGACATCCGGGCACCTCTACGACGGTGATTTAGAACACGCCCGTCTCCAGCACCACCTGGACAACGCGCTGCGCGTTAAGGAGTTCTATAAGAGAGACCAGCAGTATGTAGTCAAGGATGGGCAGGTTATCATCGTTGACGAGTTCACCGGGCGGCTGATGTACGGGCGGCGCTACTCCGAGGGCCTGCACCAGGCGATAGAAGCCAAGGAGCGGGTCAAGGTCCAGCAGGAGAGCCGCACCTACGCCACCATCACCATCCAGAACTACTTCCGCATGTATGAAAAGCTGGCCGGTATGACCGGAACCGCCCTCACCGAGGCTGAGGAGTTCAGCAAGATATACAACCTTGAGGTATTGGTAATACCCACCAATAAAGACCTGGTCCGGGAGGATTTCACCGACCAGGTCTATAAGGACGAGAAGACTAAATTCAAGGCGGTGGTGCGCGAGATTGAGCAGTTCAACAAGGAGAAGCGGCCGGTGCTGGTGGGCACGGCATCTATCGAGAACTCGGAATATTTAAGCGACCTGCTGAAAAAACGCGGTATTCACCACGAGGTGCTTAACGCCAAACAGCACGAGCGGGAGGCTAATATCGTCGCCCAGGCCGGCCAGCCGGGAGCGGTGACCGTAGCCACCAACATGGCCGGTCGCGGCGTTGATATTGTCCTCGGCGAGGGCATCGCCAAGAAAGGCGGCCTGCACATTATCGGCACCGAGCGCCACGAGGCCAGGCGCATTGATAACCAGCTCCGGGGCCGAGCCGGCAGGCAGGGCGACCCGGGGAGCTCCCGCTTCTATGTTTCTTTAGAGGATGATGTTGTCCGCCGCTTCGGCGGCGACCGAATCAAGTCCTTCATGGAGTGGGCGGGCATGGACGAGGACACCCCCATCGAGAACAGGCTGGTCAACCGCGCTATTGAGTCCGCCCAGGTGAAGGTGGAAGGCTACCACTTCGATATTCGTAAGCACTTAGTGGAGTACGACGACGTAATCAATAGGCACCGCGAGGTTATCTACGAGGAGCGCAAAAAGCTCTTAAGCGGCGCCGACCTTAAATCAAATATCCTGTCTATGGTCTCTGGCGAGATTAAAGCCCTGGTAGCCGCTCATATCGCCGACGAGCACGGCATCGGCTGGAACGTAGATGGTCTAATCAGCGAGACTTCCAACATCTTCCCCCTGCCGCCGTCACTGAATGCCAGCGCCCTCTCCCAGCTCAAGCCCAAGGAGATTGAAGACAAGCTCATCGAGCTGTCAGAGGCGCTCTATGAGCAGAAAGAGAAGGACCTGGGCCCCGATATGATGAGGACGCTGGAGAGGGTGGTCATGCTCCGCACCATAGACAGCCTGTGGGTAGACCACCTGACGGCGATGGAGAATATGCGCCAGGGCATAGGTCTGCAGAGGGCCGGCCAGCAAGACCCGCTGGTCGCCTATAAGAGGGAGGGGCACAACCTCTTTCAGGGCCTGCTGGAGGCTATCCAGCACGACGTTGTCCACCTTATCTACCGGGTCAACATTGTCAGGAAGGAAGCTCCCCAGGGGCAAGCGGCAGCGGTGCCTAAAGCGATGCCGGCGGCGGTCCAGTCCGGCGGCGATGGCAGTAAGAAGAGGCTTAAGGTTAAGGGGAAGAAGATAGGCCGTAACGACCCCTGTCCCTGCGGCAGTGGCAAGAAGTATAAGCATTGTTGTGGAAGGTGAGAGATGAATTACTGGCTAGCAGTAGGCGCCAAACAGAATTGGGATACCGCATTTGACCGGGGGAATATTTGGGGTCTCAAGGAAACACAACGCCACCTGTGGGAAAGCCTCAACGAGAATGACAAATTGCTATTCTTTGCCAACAAACCGGTGGGGGGCATTATTGGGTATGGTGTTGTTCGCACCAAATTTAAACAGAGCAAGCCTCTTTGGCCCGACGAATTAAAAGAACACAAAATAATATGGCCACTACGCTTCGAATTTGATGTAGAATTTTGTTTAGCCCCAGATAAATGGGAGAGTGAGAGAATAGTTTCAAAGGAGCTATGGCCTCGCTCAGGTTTCCAACTACTCGACCAAAACACGGCTCATAAGTTAATTTCTAGCATGGGAGCAGTCGAATATACTGCTAAAGCTACTGAACCTTTGTCCGTCGCAGAGCCGGCTGCTGAATTTGTTAGCGCAACTGAGAAGATAGAAAAGGCTCTTCCTTCCCATGATGAGGTTAAGAAAACTCTAGTCCAAATTGGCAAATTGCAGAAATTTATTGCTCAGGAAGAGTACCCCTTTAGCATAGGAAAGCTTGATGTAGTATGGAGAAGGGTGGAGGAATCTGTCCCCACCTATGTCTTTGAAGTTCAAGTCGGCGGAGACATTTACCACGCATTAGCGAAGTTAAAGCATGCTTTTGACCTATGGAATAGTCATATTTTTATTGTGGCTCCTGAGGCAGAACGCAACAAGGCGAATAATCTGCTTTCAGGAACTTTCCACGAAATCAACAACCGCATTGAGTTTATCGAGCTAAACCAGGTTGAGGAACTCTACAAACGGAAGAAGTCCTATTTGGATTTTGAAAAAGAGCTTGGTATTAATTGAGCATCCCATGAACAACCAACAAATCGCCGCCATATTTGAAGACATCGCCGAGATGCTAAAACTCAAAAAAGACAACATCTTCAAGATAAGGGCTTACCAGAAGGTGGCGCGGGAAATCAGAGAGCTGGAGGTGGAGGTGGAACAACTGGTCAGGGAGGACAGATTAAAGGAAATCCCGGGGGCGGGGGAGGCTATCACCAAAAAGCTCACCGAGCTGGAAACTACCGGCAAGCTTGAATACTACGATAAATTAAAGGCCGAGTTCCCCGATGGCATCGGCGCCTCAAAGACAGGGGGTGGGGCTTGATAGACGACACCGGCTTGACACTGGCGCGCGGCGGCAACACCGAGGCGGAAAGACACCTGGAGCAGGCTATCTTGAGCGGCAAGCACTGGTACATCGCCCTGCTTGAGGCTATCGGGCTCTGGACCGAGGCTGAAGAGAGCTATAACGGCCGCCACTACCGCTACCTGATTGACGGCGAAGCCTTTGACTGGCTATTGTTAGCGGAAAGGCTGTGCCTGGCGGTGGACGGCTTGCTGCCCGACGAGGAAAAGCTCGCTCTCATCTTTCACGGCCAGCCACCAATCGAGCTGAGCAAAGAGGAATTTAAGAAGCTCATCGGTAGCGGCAAATACCACCAGTATCTCAACTACTTCTACGGCGTTACCGTTGAGGAGGCCCTGATTCAGGCGGTGCAGGAGGAGATACGCAAGGAGAGGCGCATCTCGGGCTATAACAACGAGCCCAATCTGGCCAACGAGGCCTACCGCCGGATATACGACGCCACCAAAGCGGTGTTGCTCAAGCGCTTCCGTAAGGAGAAGGGCTATCAACAGCTAAAGTCCATCGGCCTGCCTGAGCTAACGGAGTTCAGCTACTGGCTGTTTAAGTATCGGCTGAACAACTGCGATAAGACAAGGGTGGCCAGTGACACCAAGAAGGCGCTGGAACGGCTCCAGTCCTGGTCAAGCCTGAAACCGGGCAAGCTGCTGTTTTAGCCTCTCCAGTTTGTCTTTTCTTTCGGCCAGCTTATCTCTTTCACTTTTCACCACCGCCGGCGGTGCCTTGGTCAAAAAGGCTTTGTCCTTAAGCCTGGCTTCAAGGGAGGCAACCTCGGTACGGGTCTTTTCCGCCTCATTCTGCAGGCGTTTTTGCTCCGCCCCAAGGTCAACCATGCTCTCCATTGGGATGATTACCTCGGAATTTTTGAGCACTAAGGCCAGGACATTTTCACTCGGTGGCGCCTCTTTTCGGCTCTTCAGAAAGCTAAGCGGCCTTGCCCGGGCCAGGGTCTCAACGGCCGGAGCCTGAGCGGCGATAGCCGGGGTAAGCTCGCTGGCGAACACTTGCGCCTCGACCCACCTGCCGCTCTCCACCTTATGCTCGGCGCGGGCGTTGCGGATGGCGTGTATTATCTCGATTACGGCCCCCATAACCCGCTCCGCCTCCGGGTCGATAGCCTTTTCACCGGCTTCGGGATAAGGGGCTATCATTATGGACTCGGTTTTCTGCCAGTCCGCGGGCAGGCGTTTTTTGAGGTTCTGCCAGAGCTCCTCGGTGACGAAGGGCATAAAGGGGTGCAAAAGTCTGAGAGAGGTCTCCAGGACGTAAACCAGGACGGGGAGAGGCGACGGCTTTTCCCCCGCGCTTAAGCGAATCTTGGCAAACTCGATATACCAGTCGCAGAACTCGCCCCAGAGGAAATCGTGGAGCTGGCGCTGGGCCTCGCCGAACTGGAAGTTGTCCATCAGCTTGACGACGCTGGCATTAGTGCTGCTCAAGCGGCTCAGAATCCAGCGGTCTTCCAGGGTAAGCTCGCCTGGCTGAAGTCTGACATCGGCGCCTTCCTGGCCGATGCTCCTGACCACGAAGCGGGCGGCGTTCCAGAGCTTGTTGGCGAAGTTGCGCCCCGCCTCCAACCGGGCCGGGGTCAGATTGATGTCGTTACCCGGAGAAATATCAATGGTCAGGGCAAAGCGCAGGGCATCGGTGCCGTACTTGTCTATGGTATCGAGGGGGTCAAGGACGTTGCCCCTCACCTTGCTCATCTTCTCCCCCTTCTCGTCCCGCAGCAGTCCGTGGAGGTAAACGGTGCTGAAAGGTATATCGCCGGTGTCCTCCAGGCCCATCATAATCATCCTGGCCACCCAGAAGAAGAGGATGTCATAGCCGGTCTCCATTACCGTGGTCGGGTAGAAGTAGCCCAGGTCGGGGGTGTCATCGGGCCAGCCCATGGTGGAGTGAGTCCACAGCGCCGAAGAAAACCAGGTATCAAGGACATCGGGGTCCTGCTCCATATCGGCCGAGCCGCACTTAGGGCAGGCTCCGGGCTGGTCGACGGCGGCCGTTATCTCCCCGCAGCCCCGGCAGTACCAGACCGGTATGCGGTGCCCCCACCAGAGCTGGCGGCTGATGCACCAGTCG
Organism: Dehalococcoidia bacterium; assembly: GCA_011176635.1. GTDB lineage: Bacteria > Chloroflexota > Dehalococcoidia > Dehalococcoidales > BS750m-G39 > DUEC01. The sequence continues at coordinate 16,423 of DUEC01000047.1, forward strand.
CGGATGTTCTCCATCCAGTTGAGGTAGACCTTGGTAAAGCGGGAGGGGATTATACTAATGCGCCCGCTGGTGATGGCCTCAATAGCCGGTTTGGCCAGAGGCTCGGTCTTGATGAACCACTGCTGGCTGGCTATGGGCTCGATAACCGTCTGGCAGCGCATGCAGTGTCCCACCGAATGGGAATAGGGCTCGACCTTGACCAGAAGCCCGTCCTTTTCCAGGTCGTCCAGTATCGCCTGGCGGCAGTCAAAGCGGTCAAGACCGGCATACTTGCCGGCGTTCTGGTTCATGGTCACGCCGGGTTCAAGTATATTTACCAGGGGCAGGTCGTGGCGCTGGGCCACCTCAAAGTCCACCGGGTCGTGGGCGGGGGTAATCTTTACCGCCCCGGTGCCGAACTCGGGGTCGACGGCTTCATCGGCGATAATGGGTATTACCCTTTTCACGGCGGGGAGAATAACCTTTTTGCCCACCATGGCCTTGAACCGCTTATCTCTGGGGTTGACGGCTACCGCCGTATCACCCAGTATGGTCTCGGGGCGGGTGGTGGCTACGGTGATGAATTCTTTTTCGCCCTCCAGGGGGTAGCGGACGTAATACAGGTGCCCCGCTATATCCTTGTGGTCGGTCTCAAGGTCGGAGAGGGCAGTTGCACAGCGGGGACACCAGTTGATAATCCGCTCCCCGCGGTAGATTAGGCCCTTATCGTACAGGCGGACGAAAGCGGTGCGCACCGCCCGGCTCGGTCCCGCCTCCAGGGTAAACTGTTCCCGGCTCCAGTCGCAGGACGAGCCTATCCTCTGCTCCTGCCCGGTGATTAGCCGGCGGCATTCCTCCGCCCACTTATACATTCGTTCCTGGAACCTCTCCCTGCCCAGCTTATGGCGGTCGGTGCCTTCTTGAGCCAGCTGTTGCTCCACCACCACCTGAGCGGCAATTCCGGCGTGGTCGATTCCCGGCAGCCAGAGAGCGGCTTCCCCCTTCATCCGGTGCCAGCGGGTCATGATATCCTCCGGGGTGAGAAAGCAGACGTGCCCCATGTGGAGCCCGCCGGTGACATTGGGCAGGGGCATAATGACGACGAAGGGCTTCTTTTTGGGGTCTACCTTGGGGGTAAAGTAGCCCTTGTCCAGCCAGAACCTATACCATTTCTGCTCAACTTTGCCCGGCTCGTAGGCTTTGGGCATTTCGTCTTTTGGTGCTTCTGCCATAACTACCTTTTAAGGGTTTTTAAGAGAGGGGGCGAAGCCCCCTCTTATCTACAACTCCCCAGCTAATCCTCGACTTAAAATTAAAACCGCCTGTTCCAACCAGCCATCTCAATATCTTTTACAGTTCCCTCTTTGAAAAGCAAAAAGACATACACAAACCTCCCCCGCTCCGGCGCGTCCCGAACAGGCGCGCTGTCCAAAGGGCGCCATCCCTCGAATCCTGGTAGATTCATGGTATTTTTATAATACCTTCTACCCCTCCCAGGGCTTCTTGCCAGTCTGCTTCTCTCTTGAGCGGCACGGCCAAGGTATCCTGAGAAAGCCCATGAGCTTGCCGACAGTGTAGTATTCTGCCTTGACCACGGGCTTAAGCCATGGTGCTTTGCCGCGCGCCGGGACACAGAACGGGCAAAACGATTCGCAGAACCTGCCGATGCCTTTTACCTTCTTCTTAGCCATTTTTACCTCCTTTCCTTAATGGGGTAAAAACACTAACAACTTGTCCAGTATTTTATCAGCCACCTCTCTCTTGCTCAAAAGGGGCAGGGGTTCTACCTTGCCCTTCTTATCTATCAGGGTTACCTTGTTGGTGTCAACGCCGAAGCCGCTCTTCTTGTCGGTAATATCATTGGCAACTATTATGTCAAGCTGTTTGTTTTTCAGCTTTTTCTTGGCGTTGGCGACTATATCCTCGCTCTCGGCGGCAAAGCCGACCTTCAAGAACTTGCCCTTGGCCTCGGCCAGAATATCGGGCGTTCTCACCAGCTCCAGGGTAAGAGCCAAGGCATCTTTCTTTATCTTGGCCCTGGCTACGCTCTTGGGCTGGTAGTCAGCCACCGCCGCCGCCATAATCAGGGCATCGGCTCCTTTCACCGCCTTAGTCACCGCCTGCTTCATTTCAAGGGCGGTTTTTACCGGCATGACCGCCATGCCTGGCGGCGGGAGAAGGGAAGCGGGGGCGGTAATCAGGGTAACTTTAGCCCCTCTATCCCGGGCGGCTTGGGCTATGGCGTAGCCCATCTTGCCCGAGGAAGGGTTGCCGATATGGCGCACCGGGTCGATGGGCTCTCTAGTGCCGCCGGCAGTAACCACTATCTTTTTGCCGGCCAGGTCTCCGCTTTTAGCCAATACCTGCTGGATGGCGCCCATAATCTGGTCGATATCAGCCAGGCGCCCCTTCCCTACCCGCCCCGAGGCTAACCGCCCGTGGGCAGGGTCAACGATTATAAAGCCCCTGGCTTTAAGCTTAGCCAGGTTCTCCTGGGTGACGGAATTTTCAAACATGTTGACGTTCATAGCCGGCGCCAGAATAATGGGGGCTTTGGTCGCCAGCAAGGTCAGGGTAAGCATATCATCGGAGATGCCGGCAGCCGCCCTGGCAATGAGGGATGCCGTAGCCGGGGCGACAACCACCACGTCAGCCGCCTCGGCCAGGGAGATATGCTCAATGGTGTACTGAGATTCCAGGTCAAACATATCGGTTGCCACCGCCCGGCCGGTAATGCTGCGCAGGGCAAGGGGAGAGATAAAGCGGGTGGCGGCTTCGGTCATGACCACGTTGACCTTAGCCCCCGCTTTGGTCAAGCGGCTGGCGATGTCGGCGGCTTTGTAGGCGGCAATACTGCCGGTTACGCCTAAGACGATAGTTTTATTGGTTAACGCTGTTTCCATCTTTCTTCAACCCCACCCCGTTGTCTTTCTTCCCATACCCGCCCGCCCTCG
>DUEC01000048.1 GCA_011176635.1 Dehalococcoidia bacterium
TACAGAGGTTAGACCTCTATATACTCCTTATTTTGGGGGTGTTTAAGAGGGGGTTTTACCCCCTCTTAAGAGACATTTGTGGGCGGGCAGGGCGGGAAAAAGAACCCGGACTTGACAAAAACATTGAATGTGCTATACTAATTTGTTTGACGCGTCTAACAATTTACCGATGCTGGACAGGGGGGAAGCATGGAAAAAGAACACAGCGCCAGTATGGAAGACTATCTAGAGGCAATAATCATGCTCCGCGAGGGCAAGGAAGCGGTCAGGGTAAGCCAGATGAGCAAAGCCCTGGGGGTCAAGATGCCCAGCGTCACCTCAGCCCTGAGGAAGCTCTCCGAAGAAGGGCTGGTAGAACACCAGAGGTACGGGCGGGCCCGTCTCACCCCCGATGGCGAAAGGATAGCCAGGGACGTTTTGCGCCGCCATGAGGCACTGCGCCGCTTCCTGGCCGAGATACTGAGTGTTGACCCTGAGACCGCCGAGGCTGACGCCTGTAAGATGGAACACTCGGTCAGCCCGGTCACCCAGGAGAAACTGGCCAAGTTCCTAGAATTTGTCTTGAGCCGCCCTAACGTGCAGCCGGAGTGGTTGAAGATGTTCTATCGCTATGCCAGTTACGGAGAGGTTCCCGGCGGATGCCCGACGAAGTGCCTGGGAGAAGAATAGTAATTTTTTTATAGCAATAAAGTTAGATAAAGCTAACAATAGTTAACGCGGCTGAGACCTAGAGAGAGGATATTATGTCGGATATAAGGCAGACAACCCTAGCCCGAATGCGGGAAGGGCAAAGCGGCACCGTGGTCCAGATTCAAGGCGGGCGCGGGCTGGTCAACCGCCTTAACGGCCTGGGCATTGTGCCGGGCAAGAGAATAACCAAGATTAGCTCCATGGTTATGCGGGGACCGGTAACCATTGAGGTAGACCGGGCTAAGGTGGCTATTGGCTTTGGCATGGCTAGCCGGGTAATAGTCAAAACAGACTAAGTAATGAGATGAAAATACTGCTCATGGGCAACCCCAATGTGGGCAAGAGCGCCCTCTTCTCCCGGCTGACCGGAGTCCGCGTGGTCGTCTCCAACTATCCCGGTACCACGGTGAGCTACGCCCGGGGGTCTATGAAGCTGGGGGATGAAATAGCTGATGTTATCGACGCCCCCGGCACCTATACCCTGGAGCCGACCTCCGAAGCCGAGGAGATAGCCCAAAAGCTGCTCGATAGCGGCGACGTGGTGGTAAACGTGGTCAACGCCACCAACCTGGAGAGGAACCTCTACCTGACCCTGCAGCTATTGGAGAGAGGCATCCCGGTGGTGGTCGCCCTGAATATATGGGACGATACCAAGCACCTGGGCATAGATATTGACCGGGACAAGCTGGGGGCACTGCTGGGGGTGCCGGTTATTCCCACGGTAGCGGTAACCGGTGAGGGCATAAAGGAGCTGGTGGAGAATATTCCCCGCGCCACCTCACCCCACACCCCCGCCCGCAGCCGTGGCGAGCGCTGGGCGGCTGTCGGCGGCATTGTCGAAAAGGTCCAGCACATCGGCCACCGCCACCACAGATGGTTTGAGCGCCTGGCCGATGCCAGCGTCAGGCCGCTGACCGGGGGCATCATGGCCCTGGTCGTCTTAGCCGGCTCCTTTATGCTGGTCCGCTTCATCGGCGAGAGCCTCATCAACTATGTCTTCAACCCCCTATTCAACAACCTGTGGTCGCCAGTGGTGCTGAACTTGAGCAACCTGATGGGGGGCGGCGGCTTCTTCCACGATATCGTGGTCGGCAAACTCATCGGTGGCGAAGTTGACTTTGTCCAGTCCTTCGGCCTGCTCACCAGCGGGCTTTACGTGCCCTTTGCCATGGTGCTGCCCTATATCGTCTCCTTCTACCTGGTGCTGGGGATATTGGAGGATACCGGCTACCTACCGCGGCTGGCCGTCCTGATGGATACCATCATGCACCGCCTCGGCTTGCACGGCTACGCCATCATTCCCACCCTGCTCGGGCTCGGCTGTAACGTGCCGGCGGTCTTGTCCACCCGCATCCTGGAAAGCAAGCGGGAGCGGTTCATCGCCGCCACCCTGATATCTATCGCCGTGCCCTGCGCCGCCCTGCAGGCGATGATTCTAGGTCTGGTCGGGGCGCAGGGCTGGCAGTATGTGGCTATGGTCTACGGGACGCTCTTCCTGGTCTGGATTATCCTGGGGGTCATACTCAACTACACGGTAAGGGGCTTCAGCCCCGAGCTATTAATCGAGATACCCCCCTACCGCCTGCCGCCATGGCGGACGGTGCTGCAAAAGCTGTGGATGAGGACCTACGGCTTCCTGGTCGAGGCTATCCCCATAATTCTGGGGGCGGTGGTGGCAATCAACATACTCTATTACTTCGGCGTGTTCAACGCCATCGCCAATTTCACCGCCCCGGTGGTGACCGGCCTGCTGGGACTGCCCAAAGAAGCGGTAACCGCCCTGGCCATCGGCTTTCTGCGTAAGGACGTGGCCCTGGGCTTGCTGGCGCCCTTAGGCTTGAGCGCCGGGCAGCTGGTGGTGGGTAGCGTGGTGCTGGCTATGTCCTTCCCCTGCATCGCCACCTTCGTCGTCCTGCTGCGGGAGCTGGGGATATTAAATATGCTCAAAGCGGCCGGGATAATGATTGTCGCCGCCCTGATAGTCGGCGGGATACTGAACCTGATATTATAGGCTATAGTCCTATGCCTGAGAGATTAAAGAGACAACTGCTAATCATAGCCGGGACAGCATGTGTGGCCACCGGGGTAATAGGCATCTTTGTCCCCATACTGCCGACGACCCCGTTTCTCCTGCTGGCGGCCTTCTGCTATATGAGAAGCTCGCCGAGGTTCCACCGCTGGCTTATGAACAACCGCCTGTTCGGCGCTTATATCAGGAGTTACACCGAGGGCAGAGGCATACCGCTAAGGCTCAAGCTCTTTACCATTGCCCTGCTCTGGGCGACCATCGGCATATCTATATGGCTGGCGGCGAACCTGGCGGTCACCATAATCCTGCCCATCATCGCCGCCGCCGTTACCATTCACATTGCCCTAATCAGGGCCAAACCGAAAGGCTGACCGCCGGCTTTTTAAGTGTACTTAGAGGCTGGTCCGGCGGTAAAGTGGAAGATAGGCCGGTCCACCCTCTTGATGTGCAGCGGGCAGTGCTTCATCCCCTTGGGGACAAAGATGAGGCAGCTCTTGGTCAGTGTGTGCTTTTCATCTTCCAGCCAGATTTCGACCTCGCCGCAGAGGTCGGCCGGGTCATCGGGGTTGCTGCCGAAGAAGGTGATGACTTCGTCAAAGGGATGGGTGTGGGCTTCTACCTCTGGTTTATCCATGCCCTTCCAGAACCAGACGCATTCAACATAGAAAGCCCCCTTGAGTACCTCGTTGTCGAGATATACCATGGGGGTTCTGACGTCGGGGGCCGTTCTCAGGGCTTCGCGCCTGAACTCGGGCAGGGTAAGGTCGGACTTTGTTTTGGTGATGATGTACTTATCGTACTTGCCCATTCGGCTTTCTCCTTTCTAACTCTCCACCAAGATAGAATAATAGAGCCGGCCTGCCTTGTCAATTACAAAAGGCGCCCGAAGCAGATTCAGGCGCCCTTTATTCCTGGCACACACGCCTTGAAGAAATATATCTTTTAGCCAAGCTTCTCGTATCTCCCCATATACTCCGACTTTGTCTCTCTATACTCGGTTTCCGATAGACCGGCTGCAGCAAACAGGCGGCGTATCTCGCCAACGGCCATGCCGTGCGACTTCCTGGTCGGCTCCCTGACGAAGACTCTGCCGCCCGCCTTTAATACTTGGGACAGTGCCTGCACCGTAGCCTGCCTTTCCGCGGGGGGAATGTCGTGGAGAACGTGAAAAATGGATACGACATCAAACGAGGCAACGGCTATATCCAGCTCCCTGATATCCCCAACCCGGCACTCCACATTGGCATATCGGGCCAGCCGCTTTTTTGCCTTCTCGACCCAGTAGTGCGATATGTCGAGGCAGGTCAGCCGCCCGCCCCGCTTGAGGTATCCGGCCAGGCACCGTGAGCCGACGCCGCCCCCACAGCCGAAGTCAAGCACCCTCTCGTTTCCCTTCAACCCGTAGCTCTTTATATATGGTTTATAGAAAAGAGGCACGCCAATCAGATTTTTAAGCCCGTCCTCCAGAACGAACAAAAGCGAGGGATGCTCAAAATCAGGCAATTTAAACTTGTAGTCGCTCGCGTCAAGGCTCATATTTAACCCCACCATTCGCGCTTTTTGCCGGCGACGGCGGCCAAGGGCGCCACCGCCAGCCAGAGGGTGATGGTCACCAGCATCGCCAGGGGATAGCCGATGCTTTCCAGCCCGACCCTGGGGGCAATTACCCCCCAGAGAAGCATCAAGAAGTATGAACTCAAGAAAAAGCCGGGGATAGCCGCCATTATCCTGAAATAGCCCATTTTAGTCCTCCTTTTTTATATTTGCCAGCTTTAGGTCAATCAGTGAATCCACGCCGAAGTGCGCCGCCTCTCTCAGGTCTTCCAGGGCTTCATCCTTTGTTTTGCCCGTGCTGATAACTACGGGCCTCCAGATGATGTAATACTCCCCGGTCTGGCTGTCAAATTCAAGGTTAATATCGTTCTCTGCCAAGGCGGTCACCTTAAACCCTTAGGTTATTTATTCGGCCAGTATGGCCTCAATCTCTTTATAAGCGTTGATGAGAACTTCGCGGATGCGCTGCATCTTATCGGCGTCCAGACTGCGCAGCGCCCGGCTGAGCAGGTTCTCCAGGGCGTGATACTCCTTCATCAGCAGGGCCATCTTGCCGATATTCTTAAAGCTCCACTTACGCTTCATCTGGCTCCTGACCTCATCAGCCGAGTCCTTGCGCTCATCCAGGAACTTGAGCCCCGCTTCGGTTATGGTGTAGATTTTCTTGCCGTCCCGCTCGGCAGCGCTGGTATACCCCATCTCCTCAAGCATCTGGAGGGTGGGATATACAGCCCCCGGGCTCGGCGTATAAAAGCCGTGAGAGAGTTCTTCCAGCTCACGGATAATCTCATAGCCATGCCTCGGCTTATCCTTTATCAGGTCCAGGATGACATACTTGAGGTCTCCCTTCTGAAAAGAGCTCTCCCGCCACCGCCCCCTGAAAAACCTTTCCCCATGGGATGCCCGGTCTCTAAACATGCTAACCTCCTAAAAACCCCCTAATTGATATATCACATAGTATCACGATATATCTTGATATATTCTAATATTACTTTTCCAGTTTGTCAAGGGGTCTGGGGGGCAATTTTAAAAAATTGGTGGCTATCCCTCCCCCCGACTTGACAGGGGGAGAGCTTTGGTTGTAGTTTTCTTAAAAGAGCTTATTAGGAGGGCAGGAGCCGTGAAGCTAAAAGACAGGGTAGCCATTATCACCGGCGGAGGCACCGGCATCGGCAAGGCCATCAGTTTTGCCTTTGTCAGGGAAGGGGCCAAAATCGTGGTCGCCGCCCGCAATCTCCCCCGGCTGGAAGAGACGGTCAAAGCCATCAAGGCTAAAGGCGGCCAGGCAATAGCGGTACAGACCGATGTCTCCGACCAGGAGCAGGTAAAGCGGATGGCCGCCCGGACCGTTGAGCAGTTCGGGCAGATTGACATACTGGTCAACAACGCCGCCCGGGGCACCTTCAATAACACCGATGTGTCCGATATGAAACTGGATGAATGGCACGAGTCGTTGGCCGCCAACCTGACCGGGCCTATGCTCTGCTGCCGGGAGGTGCTCAAATACATGATTCCCCGCCGCAGTGGTAACATCGTCAATGTCAGCAGTGTTGCCGGCATGTCCGGCGTCCCCAGGGAAAGCCCCTACGCCGCCAGCAAATGGGGCTTAATCGGCCTTACCGAAACCCTGGCTATCGAAGCCGGCAAGCATAATATTCGGGTCAACTGCATCAGCCCGGGGGCTACCCGCACTCAGGAATTCGATGACTGGGTGCAGACATCAGCTAAAACCGCCGGCATCTCCTACGATGAGGTAATGAAAAAACTGGCCGAGAACAACGCCTTGAAGAGAATCGCCGAGACCGAGGAAATAGCCAACTGCATCGTCTTTCTGGCCTCGGATGACTCCAGCGCCATGACCGGCCACAACCTGGTGGCTAGCTGCGGCTTTCATATAACCCACCCCAACATGATTAGCTTTGACTAACAGTTTAAAATTTTATTTAGGAGGGATTAAAGACAATGGCAAACAATGGAGAGAAATACATAGCAAGGAAACCCCGCTACGAAGTGAGCGCCGGTGAGATAAAGGGCCGGCAATACCCTACCATGACCCTGATGAGCAACGACCTGGTGCCGGGAAGCAACACCTACATTGAAGCCGGCTGGATATGGGACATGCCCGACCCCAACCCCCACATCCATGAGCACACCCACCGCCAAGGCTGCCCCGAGATTGTCCTCCACATCGGCTCCGACCCCAACAACCCCGAAGACCTGGGCGCGGAGATAGAGTTTACCGTGGGCGGCCAGCCGATAGTCTTTGATACCACCTCGGCGATATTTGTGCCGGCGGGGGTAAAGCACGGCCCGGTAATCTGGAAAAGGCTCACCCGCCCGCACCTGCAGATAGCGATGGTGCTCGGCGCCGGCAACCTGGCTGAGGCCGACCCGGGAGGGCATGAGA
>DUEC01000049.1 GCA_011176635.1 Dehalococcoidia bacterium
GTAGGGGATTGAGGTAGTCAGCCTTTAAGGGTGGGTTAGGGTGGGAAGTAAGAGATATTTTGAAAATAGGTGGGGCTGGAATTAATAAATGCTATAATAACTACTATGGAAAAGCTTAAAGCCAGGGCTAAGAGACTGGGGCTGGAGCTTACCCAGGGCCAGCTCGAGCAGTTTGACGTCTACTATCAGGAGCTGGTGGGCTGGAATAAGCGCACCAACCTCACCGCCATCACCGATTACGAAGAGGTGCAGATAAAGCACTTCCTCGATTCCCTCACCGTAACTCTAGCTTGGCAGAAAACGACAGCCAATACCGTTATTGATGTTGGCACCGGCGCTGGTATACCGGGAATCCCGCTTAAAATCGTCTTCCCCGATATAAAACTGGTCTTACTTGAGGCTACCGCCAAAAAGGCCGCCTTTTTGCGTCACATCACAGCTAAACTGGGACTGGAAGACGTTGAAATCGTGGTCGGGCGGGCGGAAGTGGTCGCCCATGATGCCCGATACCGAGAAAGCTTTGACCTGGTGCTTTCCCGGGCGGTGGCGCCACTGCCCACGCTGGTAGAATTAACCCTGCCTTTTTGCGCTTTCGGCGGCAGCTTTATCGCCCAGAAAAAGGGGGCTATTGCTCAAGAAGTAGCTCAAGCGGGTAAAGCGATTGCCACCTTGGGCGGCAGCCTGCGGGAGGTGAAGAGGATTGAGCTAGCTGAGTTCGCCGATGAGCGCTATCTGGTGGCAATCGATAAGGTATCACCGACACCGCCGCAGTATCCCCGCCGCCCCGGTATGCCGGGGAAGAGACCGCTGGGGTGAATATGAGATGAGCTATGACCAGAATGCAATTGCCCACAAGATACAGGAGGAGATGGAGCGGTTTGGCTACCAAGCCAGGACCGTGTCCATAACACACCTGCCGGAGGTGCAGGAAGCGGTGGGGGGACTAGTCAGGCAGGGATTGTTGGATGAGCGATTATACGAAAACTGGCATTTCTATCTCGATAGTAATAAAAACCTGCCCGAGGCGAAAACCATTGTCATTGTGGCCATGCCCCACCCCATTACCCGTGTCTGGTTCGAATACGAGGGAAGCGCCTATCCCGCCGATATTCCCCCTGATTATCTTGCCCAGAAAGCCGAATCGCGCGCTGAAGCCATCCTGAACAGCGTGCTGAAAACAGCCGGATACAGGGTAGCCAGGGCTCATCTGGCGCTAAAAACGCTGGCGGTGCGCAGCGGACTGGCCGAGTACGGTAGAAATAACATCACTTATGTGCCGGGGATGGGCAGTTTTTGTACGCTGGTCGCCTTCTATACCGACTGGCTCGGCGAGGAGGATAACTGGCGAGAAACTAAAGCGATGAAGGCCTGCCGGGATTGCCGGCTTTGTCTTCAGAGCTGTCCGACGGGAAGCATATCCGATGACCGCTTTCTGATTCACGCCGAGAACTGCCTGGGCTTTCTCCAGGAGACGAAGCCGGGTTTTCCCTATTGGGTTCAGCTTCAACCCGACTGGCAAAATGCCCTCATGGGGTGTATGCGCTGCCAATTCGTGTGTCCGGTGGATAAACCTTATCTGGCCAAGATTGAGGAAGGCCCCTCTTTCTCTGAAGAAGAAACCATCCTGATTCAGAATAAAACGCCCTGGGAGGGTTTATCTCCAGAGCTCCGGCACAAGCTGAGAATTCCCGGCGGGCTTTACCCGTACATGGTGCCGAACCTGAGGGCGCGAATTGAAAAACAGTCTAAACAAGAGTAAAATACAACTATGAAGAGTCGCGATTTAAAGAAGGATAATAATATGGAAACCGGAACCTGGAAGGTCAAGACGGGCTTAGCCCAGATGCTCAAAGGCGGGGTGATTATGGACGTGGTCACGCCCGAGCACGCCAAGATTGCTCAGGAGGCAGGCGCCTGCGCCGTGATGGCGCTGGAGAGGGTGCCCGCTGACATTCGCGCTGCTGGCGGAGTCGCCCGTATGGCCGACCCAACGGTTATCGAAGCTATTATGAAGACGGTCTCCATCCCGGTAATGGCTAAGTGCCGCATTGGTCACTTCGTGGAGGCGCAGGCACTTGAAGCCCTGGGTGTTGACTATATAGACGAGTCTGAGGTGCTGACCCCGGCCGATGAAGCGCATCATGTCTGGAAGCACGACTTTAAGGTCCCCTTCGTCTGTGGCTGTCGTGACCTGGGTGAGGCGCTACGGCGCATCGGTGAAGGGGCGGCTATGATCAGGACCAAAGGCGAAGCCGGCACCGGTAATATTGTGGAGGCGGTCAGGCATATGCGGGCGGTGATAGGTGGCATCCGCCGACTGGTAGATACCCCTCAGGACGAGCTGATGGCGGTGGCTAAGGAGATGGGGGCGCCTTTCGAGCTGGTAGCCGAGGTGCATAAAATAGGCAAACTGCCGGTGGTCAACTTCGCCGCTGGTGGCGTGGCTACCCCGGCTGACGCCGCCCTGATGATGCAGTTGGGCGCCGACGGCGTCTTCGTTGGCTCCGGGATATTCAAGGCCAGCAACCCCGAGGTTAGAGGCAAGGCGATAGTTGAGGCTACCACCCACTATCAAGACCCTAAAATCATCGCCGAGGTCTCCAAGAACCTGGGAGAAGCCATGCCCGGACTGGATATAAAGCAAATCCCCGACGAAGAACTCTTAGCTTCCCGAGGATGGTAGTATGAGAATCGGTGTCCTTGCCTCGCAGGGAGCCTTTGCTGAACACATAGCCATATTACGACAACTGGAGGTAGAGGCTTTGCCCGTCCGCCTAGCCCGAGAACTAGCAGGTCTGGACGGGCTAATCATTCCTGGCGGGGAAAGCACCTCTATTGGCAGGTTAATGCTGACCTACCAGTTGACCGCCGAGGTGAAAAAACTGGCCCGGGGCGGGCTGCCCATATTGGGCACCTGTGCCGGCATGGTGCTTCTGGCCAGCCGAATTTCGGACCTGGATGTAGAGCCTCTCGGGGTCATGGACATAACCATTAGCCGCAATGCCTTCGGCCGGCAGAGGGAGAGCTTTGAGACCGAACTCTCGATACCGGTGCTGGGGGAAAAGCCTTTCCCTGGCGTCTTTATCCGCGCCCCTATAATCAAAGAAGCCAACGGCAGGGCGGAAATACTGGCCAGGCTGGCTGATGGCAGTGGTGTTGCCGCCAGGCAGGATAAGTTGTTGGCGGCGGCTTTTCACCCTGAGCTTACCAGCGACCTGAGATTTCACCAGTATTTTCTGGATATAGCCGCCGGGCGTAAGTAGAGTTTTAAGGAGGTATCTTGGAGAAGGTAATCACCGATGACCTGGATGCCCTGGTTGATATTCTGCCGCCGCACATCCGCCAGCCACTGCGCCGTCAGAAGGATATAAAAGAGCTTTTAGAGGTAGTCCTCGACCTGGGCCGCCCTCCCGAAGCCCGCTTTCCCCGGCGGGAAATGATTTTAAACCCCAAAGAAGTCGACGAGGAGGACATTGATTACGTGTCTTCCCGGGTCAGCAGCTTCGGGGATGACAACCGTGCCGGCATCGAGCGCACCCTGCACCGCATCTCAGCCATTCGTAACCGCAAGGGGCGCATTGTCGGGCTGACCTGCCGTGTGGGCAGGGCCGTCTTCGGCACGATAAAGGTTATTGAAGACCTTATCCAGTCGGGCAAGAGCGTTTTGCTTTTAGGTCGCCCCGGGGTGGGCAAAACGACCATGCTACGTGAAGTGGCGCGGGTGCTGGCCGATGACATCGATAAGCGGGTTATCATCGTCGATACCTCAAATGAGATTGCCGGCGACGGCGATATTCCCCACCCCGCCATTGGCCACGCCCGGCGGATGCAGGTAACCACCCCCACCAGGCAGCACGCGGTAATGATTGAAGCCGTGGAAAACCATATGCCCGAGGTAATCGTCATTGATGAGATCGGCACCGAGCTTGAAGCCCAGGCGGCGCGGACCATCGCCGAGCGCGGGGTACAGCTGGTGGGCACCGCCCACGGCAACATCCTGGAAAACCTGATGATGAACCCCACCTTAGCCGACCTCGTCGGCGGTATTCAGACGGTAACCCTGGGCGATGAAGAGGCGAAGCGGCGGGGCACGCAGAAGTCGATACTGGAGCGGATGTCGCCGCCTACCTTTGATATTGTCGTCGAAATCCAGGACTGGGACAAGGTTGCCATCCACCCCGATGTCGGCGAGGCGGTTGACGCCCTGCTTCGCGGCCGCCCCATAGCCACCGAGACTCGCTGGCTGGACGAGGCCGGGAAGGTCAAGAGCAAAAAGGAAGCGCCAGCGGCCATAGTGATGCCAAGCAGGGTGGTTAAGCCGCCACTCAGGAGCAAGGCTCTGCCCAAGCTCTATCTCTTCGGGGTAAACCGGGGGCGGATGGAGCAGATAGCCAAAGAGATGCATTTAAGCCCGGAGATAGTCAGCAACCTGAATGAGGCCAACCTATTCGTAACCTCTAAAGGCTACTATCGGCGGCGGTTGCAGAAGGTCAAAGATGCCGAGGCGGCTAACCTGCCCATTCACGTCCTCAAGAGCAACACACCGGCCCAAATCAGGCAGTTATTAGAGACTATTTCCCCCGCCGAGGGCACGGGAAAGGCAGACCGCTTTAAAGTCGCCCTCAGCGAGGCGCAGGAAGCCGTTACCAGGGTAAAGGGCGGGCAGGAGACGGTGGAACTCAGCCCCCAGAGCGCCTATATCCGGCGCTTACAGCACCTGATAGCGGAGAGAAACGCCCTGTCCTCAAAAAGCACGGGCAAAGACCCCAACAGACGGGTCAGGATTTATAAATAGTAGGGGTAAGGGTTAACAAATCATGTCTCTTGCTCAATTAATGGATCTATATGGGGTAGCACTTATTGCTATTGCTTTCACATTGGCAGCGCTAGGCTTCTCAATCTTTAACACAGTTTATTCCAGCTTAGTGCATAACGCGGAAATGGCTGAGGGTAATTCACTTCAAAGCAATACAATGACAAGGTCTTATTGGCGTAAAGCTATGAATAACTTTAGAGAACTAGCAAGATCAAGAGCATATTCGGCTAATCTGTGTTATTTGAGCTTGTTATCTATCGCTACTACATTAATACTCTATTTAATTTCAGCGCCAAATTTTTCCGGTACTGTAATAAATTGGTTCTGCGTAGGCACATTCTTATTAGCATTAGTACTGCTAGGCAGTGCACTGGTCTTTGCTACGTTTCTTATTGGATATAGAAAGGCTATAAAGCCACAAAGCAAAGAGCACGGGTTCTTATTAAGACTATTGCGTAAGTTCTTCTGGCCTGTATATGCGGATGTGAAGGGATTAACCGAGGATTGCTGAGGAGTTTATAAATGTCTCTATTTATAACCTTTGAGGGTGGGGAGGGGAGCGGTAAGAGCGTCCAGGCTAAAGAGCTATTCCGGAGGCTCTCAAAGCTGGACGTCCCTGCTCTGCTGACCCACGAACCCGGTGGCACCCCTCTCGGTGAGCAGATAGCTGGATGGTTAAAAAAAAGCCGTGGTATAGATATATCAGCGCTGACCGAGCTGATGCTCTTTAACGCTTCCCGCGCCCAGCTGGTCACCGAGGTAATTCAGCCCAATCTCAAGAGCGGGAAGGTGGTTATCAGCGACCGCTACGCCGATTCCACCACCGCCTATCAGGGCTACGGGCGTGGGCTGGACATGGCTATGGTCAAGGCGACCAATAATACGGCCACTCAGGGGCTGAAGCCAGACCTTACTATCCTGCTGGATATGCCGGTGGATAAGGGGCTTGCCCGCAAGAAGGGCGGCAAAGACCGCTTTGAGCAGGAGGCCCTGGCCTTTCACCGGAGGGTTTGGGAAGGTTATCTAAAGTTAGCCTCGGAAGAGCCAGAGCGCTGGCTGGTAATTGATGGAACTCAGTCCAAAGAGGAGATAGCCGATATTATCTGGCAGAGGGTAAGCCAGCTGATTTCAAAGGGGGAAGACTGATAGATGGCTAAAAAGCGGGTTGTCGTTGCCATGAGCGGCGGAGTTGATTCCTCGGTGGCGGCGGCATTGCTCAAAAAAGCCGGCTATGAGGTCAGCGGCATCTATATGCAGTTATGGCCGGACTCTGACCCGTCGGCCAAATCGGATTTAGAGCGTACCTGCCGGCTCCTGGATATACCATTCTACCAGCTTGACCTGGAGAGGGAGTTTAAGCGCCTGGTTGTTGACTACTTCTGCGGCGAGTACAGCCTGGGGCGGACGCCCAACCCCTGTGTCGTCTGTAACCAGCAGCTGAAATTCGGCCTGCTCCTGGAAAAGATAAGGGAAATGGGGGCAGAGTATTTGGCCACCGGCCATTATGCCAGGGCGGAACCGCCACCGGATGGCTACCGGCTGCTGAAAGCGGTTGACATAACCAAAGACCAGTCCTATTTTCTCTATACTCTGGGGCAAGAACAGCTAAAACATCTGCTTTTACCCCTGGGCGGGATGAGCAAAGAGGAGGTCAGGAAGACAGCAAATGAGCTTGATTTACCCATGAATAGCCGCCGCGACAGCCAGGACGTCTGCTTTATCCCCGATAATGACTACCGGGCGTTTATCGCCGAGCATGTCTCCCTTAAAGCGGGGGAAATAGTTGACATAAACGAGAAAGTTCTGGGCAAACACGGCGGTCTGGCCCGGTATACGGTGGGTCAGAGGCAGGGCCTGGGGCTTGATTCGGCTGAGCCGCTCTATGTGCTCAAATTAGACGCCGCCGACAACAGATTGGTGGTGGGCAGTCGGGAACAGGCTTTACATAATGCTCTTACCGCCAGCCGCATAAGCTGGGTATCGGGGAAAACTCCTGAAAAGCGGCTAAAAATAACGGCCAGGGTACGTTACAAAGCGCCTGATTTAGCCGCTGAGCTTCGTCCCATCAATGGCGGGGCTGAGATTCGTTTCTTGAAGCCGCAGTGGGCGATTGCCCCCGGGCAGTCGGTAGTATTCTACCAGGGCGATGCCGTCCTGGGTGGGGGAGTAATAGATGCCGTCCTTTCTTGAAGAAGAACTGCTTAGCGCCCAGGGCTATCGGCTCATTGCCGGCATTGACGAGGCTGGCCGCGGTGCTCTGGCTGGTCCGGTGGTAGCCGCCGCCGTCATTCTGCCTAATGATATAAGCGCCTCCTGGTTTAATGAGGTCAAAGACAGCAAGCTTTTAACTCCCGCCAGACGTGAGCTTCTCTTTCACCATATCCACGAGATAGCCGTTTCGGTAGGCATCGGGCTGACTCCTCACCACCTGATAGACAGCCGGGGCATAGTTACAGCCACCCGCCTGGCCATGAAGCAGGCCATAGAGCGGCTTTCACCGCCGCCGCAGTCCCTGCTCATTGACTATATGCGCCTGCCTGAGGTCAAACTGCCCCAAAAAGGAATCACCAACGGCGATAATCTGTGCTTCTCCATAGCCTGCGCCTCTATCATTGCCAAGGTAGCCCGCGACCAGCTTATGGTGGAGTTCGACAGCATCTATCCCGGCTACGGGCTGGCCCGGCATAAGGGCTATGGCACCAGACAGCACCTTGCCTGCCTGTCTAAACTTGGCCCCTGTCCCATCCACCGCCGTTCGTTTAGGCCGGTGAGGGAGATGGTGTTATACGGTCGCTTATTTTAAGGAATAGAAAGTAGAACTGGAGGTTTTTATGAACAAGAGTGAAATACTTGCCTTTCTGAACGCCAACCCCACCTGCTATCTGGCTACGGTAGAAGGCAACAAGCCCCATGTGCGGGCTATGGGCATGGTTAAGGCCGATGAGGATGGCGTTATCATTGAGACCGGCACCTTCAAAGACGTTTATAAGCAAATGGCGGCCAATCCCAATGTGGAGCTGTGTTTCTTTAATTCCAAGGACGGCATCCAGATAAGGGTAAGCGGCGCCGTTGAAGCCGTTGATGACCGCGAGCTGAAGGACGAGATAATCGCCCAGCGTCCCTTCTTGAAGGAGAGGGTAGCCGAAGGTGGCTACGAGGCCATGGGCGTCTTCCGGCTCAAAGGCCAGGCCTACGTCTGGAGCTTCGCCACCGGTTCTGAACCCAAGACCTATGTCCAGCTATAGATAGTATCTTTTCCCACCCGCCGCCCTATAGGAGTCTGCGGTTATTTTTTCTTTCCCCACCACCTTGAGGGGGAGAGAGAGTTTAAGAGGGTGAAACCCTTTTGGGCGGGTGGGTATGGGAAGAAAGCCAACCGGTAAGGGATTAATGAAGCGCCGAGAGACCGGTATTCTGGGTGAAAAGCTGGCCAGGGAGTTCCTCCAGAAGCGGGGCTACCATATCCTGGAGGCTAACTACCGTTGTTCTGAAGGCGAGATTGACCTGGTAGCCAGGCACCGGGACTGCCTGGTCTTCGTTGAGGTGAAGACAAGGAGGAGCCTTGAGTTCGGGAGCCCTGAAGAGTCAATCACGGCGGCTAAGAAGGAAAGATTGAAGGCGGTTGCCTACCACTACCAGCAGAGCCATAGTGATTTGCCCCCGTCATGGCGCATTGATGTTGTCGCCATAGAGCTGGGCCGGAGAGGGAAGCCGTCAAGAATTGAGATTATTGAAAATGCCATCGGTGAAGCCTAATTTGTTTTTCTTCCCACCCAAACCCACCCTACGGGGGCTAGTGCCCCTCTTGAACACCCCTAAAAAGTGGGGATCA
>DUEC01000005.1 GCA_011176635.1 Dehalococcoidia bacterium
AGAAGATTGAGGAACTGAGCAGGGGCATGGGGCAGATTATCCAGGTCATCGTTACCATCATCCATGACCCGCAGCAGGTTATCCTGGATGAACCCTTCGCCGGCCTCGACCCGGTCAACACCGAGCTATTAAGAGGAATGTTCACCGACCTGAGGGACCAGGGTAAAGCCGTGATCTTGAGCACGCACCAGATGAACCAGGTGGAGGAACTCTGCGACCGCATCTTGATGATGAACAACGGGCAGAACGTACTATACGGGAACCTGAGTGAAATCAAGTCAAGGTATAGAGGTAATTCGGTGCTTCTCGATTTTAAAGGCGAGCTGGGGAAGGTACCGGGAGTTACCGCTAAGCGTGCTCGCAGGGGCTACACCGAGCTGGTGCTGGACGGCAAGACAACCCCCCAGCAGGTCCTGGCCCATCTGGTAAGCCGCGGCATGACAATCAATCGCTTTGAAGTAGCCACTCCTTCACTCAACGAAATATTCCTGAGGGAGGTGGGTAAGAAATCGTGAACAAAACGCTGCTGATATTCCGGCACGAATTCCTGAACACGATAAAGAAGAAGGGTTTTATCATCATGACCCTTATCGTGCCCGTCTTAGCCCTCATCGGCATAGGCGTTTTCCATCTGGTATTAACCGTCTCCGGGCCACCGGTAGTAGAGATAACCACCATCGGCTACGTTGATGAGGCCGGCGGGTTCGACCAGTACACTACGCAGGGATATATAGAGTTGGTCCCTTTTGACACGCAGGATGATGCCACCGCCGCCCTGATTAACGACGATGTTGCCGAGTATTTCGTCATCCCAGCGGACTATATGGCAACCGGGGTAATTAACCGTTATACCCTGGCCAGAGAGTTGGAAACGCCCCCTCACGTCGCCACCGCCATTAAGGACTTCCTTACCAGCAATCTTTTAACGGGAGAGGTCCCTCCAGAAACTATAGAGCTGGTAAAAAAACCCTTAGCCTTAGTTACCACCAGGCTTACCGAGACGGGGGAGGTGGCTACCGAGCAGGGCGGATTCGGGAACCTTATCATCCCCGGAATCTTTAGCCTTCTGCTGGCCCTTTCTCTCCAACTCTCTTGCGTCTATCTGGTGCAGGGGCTGGGGGATGAGAAGGAAAGCCGCCTTATCGAGGTATTGCTCTCCTCCGTTTCCACCCGGCAGCTACTCACTGGCAAGGTTTTAGGGCTGGGTACCGCCGGGCTGGTGCAGGTGGTCATCTGGCTGGCTTCATTACCACTTCTTTTAAACCTGGCCTCATCAACCTTCGGCGGCTTTTTCGGCACGATACAACTGCCGGCCAACTTCCTGGTACTGGGGATAGTCTATTTTATTCTGGGCTATGCCTTGTTCGCCTCCCTCTCAGCGGGTGTCGGCGCCATCAGCCCCAGCGCTCGTGAGGGACAGCAACTGATCCCGATGTTTACGCTTCTCCTCTTTGTGCCCCTCTGGTTCTCGTCTATACTGTTTATCTTTCCCAACAGCCCGCTCTGGGTGGTGCTGACTATTTTCCCGGTAACGGCTCCCGTTGCCGTAATGCTCAGACTGGGCGTAACCGGTGTTCCTGCTTGGGAACTGGCGGCCAGTTTAACCGTGCTGGCGCTCTCCATCATTCTGGTTATGTTCCTGGCCATCAGGATTTTCCGGGTTTACCTGCTCATGTACGGGAAAAGGCCTAGTTGGGGAGAAATCGTCCGCAACCTGAGGAGCGGCTAGTCTGACCGTTTTCTCTGCTGGGCTGGTTTGACAAGCGGAAGTATCGCGGTTTATCATGGGCTTGTTGAGCTAGAAGGAGAAGAGCGATTATGACCGGCAAAAAGTCTGAACTGGAGGAAGCGCGGGAAGCGGGGAAGGTGGCGGCTAGGAAAGAACTGGGGAAATGGCTTGAAGCCAATATGCTTAAAGGCCCCTACCGCACCGTTTATTCGGATATCTTCCCCTCAATGATAGAGCGGCTCAAGGCGGGCAAGAGCCTTTAACAAGCGTCCTCTTACCCGATGGTAACGTCGGTCTTATGGCTGACGTCCAGCCCACCGGGAACATCCAGTTTGGCCAGCAAATACCACCTGGTCTGTTGATACGGAATTGCGCCCGTCATGGCCGCGGCCGCCTGGGCTATCTTTAGCCCCGTTCCCAGCGCGCCTTCCGGTATCTGCGGTCTCATGCTCAAGATATCGCCCGGTATCTTTATCTCAAAGTGATATTGGTTCCCCTGGCTGTATTCCTTCTCGCTGTCCAACTGCTGTTTGAAGTCATAGATGCGGATTGTCTGCGTGCTCGTTGAGGTGCCCCCGCTGCCGGTCATGCCCCCGACCCGCGTGCTTTTTTGCTCCCCGATTAGGGATATGCTCACTTCCCTTGCCTTCACCGGCTTCTTTAGCGTCAGGGCGACATCGCCGGAGATGATATCCCCCGGAGCATAATGAGTCTTTTGAAGCGAGATATTGATTTTCCCTTTGCCGAACATGGCTCTTCCTCCTATTAAGCGCGGATTAGCCTATCCAGATTGGAGTGATATTACTATACTGGCGTTCTTTCTGCAATCCCGCCTTCGGCCCGGTTTATATGACCACCCGCTGGGGCCAGGGCTCTTCCATGCAGGCGTTCCACAGGGTCTCCAGATAGGCGTGGGTGTACTCCTTCTCAATGAGGTGGAAGAGATAAGCCCCCCTATCGGTGAGGTGGATGGTGTTTTCTTTCCGATAGGTTATACCCAGAAGACGGAGCAGAGAGAGCAGAGCCCGGAGGCGGTAGGGCAGGCCTTGGCCGAAAATAGAGCGGAAGGCGCTGGTGTCGATAGCCAGATCGTAGCCGCGCCAGAAGAGCCAGTAAGCCATCTTATCACTGGCATCCAGCCTGGTAGCCAGGGCCAGCGGCGAGCCTTCCCCCGCCGCCCTGATGTATTCGGCGACGGAGAAGGTGTTGAGCTTAAAATAGTCTCCTATTCGGGACGAGGCGCCGGCGCCGATGCCGATAAAGGCGTCCCGGGTAACCGTTGTGTAGCGGAGCGTTTCCGGCTTATTGAAGCTCCAGATTGAGGTTCGCTGGTAGCCGGCATCCCGCGCTTTTTTGACTATCGCCCCCAGCATCTGCCTTTCCCGCCACCAGGGCGGCAGGCTCAGCCCGTCTTTGTGCAGTTGTTGCCTTAGCGGGGTGTAGGAGAAGGCGAGCAGGGGATAGACCGATATCTGGTCGGCGTTTAAACTACAGGCGGCGGCGATGTCGGCCTCCGCCTCTTCTTTGTTCTGGGTGGGAATAGCGAATATCAAGTCGATGTCGGCGGTGGCGAAGCCGGCCTCCATGAGTCTTTGGCATGCCTGCCTGGCCAGCTTGCTATCGTAGTCGCGGCCGAGAAGGCTCAAGAGACGGTCGTTAAAGCTCTGGACGCCCAGGCTTGCCAGGTTGACGCCGCTTTTGCGGAGGGCGCCGAGGAGAGAAGGGGTAGCGTCCCGGGGGTGAATCTCGGCCCCCACCTCGCCGCCCAGGCGGAAGTTCCCGGCTATCCAGGACAGGGTCTCCTCCACAATCCCCGGCGTCAGGGAAGGCGTGCCGCCGCCGAAATAGACCGATTCGATGTTGATATCGCCCCATAAGCGGCGGTAGCTCTCCAGCTCCTTGAGCAGGGCCTGCTGATAGGCGGCGCTTAAGCTCGGGTCGTAGACCTCTTTCAGGTAGGGGCAGAAGGCGCAGAGCTGGCGGCAGAAGGGGAGGTGGATATAGATGTTGAGGCTTGCCGGCCTGGCCGGCCATTGGACCTGCTGGCGGTCAAAGACAAAGGGGCCCTTTTTGCCCGTTAGGAGTAGTCTCAAGACTCTGGGTAACAGAGCTCTCATCCGGCAATTAGCCCTTATTCTTCTTTGCCCCAGTCCTGCATTATCTGCTTTAAGCGTTGGGCGAGCTTGGAGTCGGTGCGCAGGCGCTCAATGAAGATGGGGCATCCTTCCAGCAGGGAGTTCTGGGCGGCTGAGGCCATGCTGGATAGGAGGTTCTGCATCCCCAGGTCGGCTTGCTGGGCGATGTTCATCTCCGGCGCCGAGGACTCTAGCTGGCGGCGGATGTCCTCGGTGGTGAACCTCATCGGCATCACGCAGGACTTATACCAGGGGCACTCCTTGCACTGGGCTATAGCATAGGCTTCATCTAAAACGTCACTCATAGCTAGCCTCCCTTAATCGGTGATGAGCTGACTTACTATATTTTCTATCTCTCCCAGGCTGGTGAAAGGACCGACCTTTATATATTGAATTATGCCGTCTTCATCAATGAAGAAGGTCATTGGAATACTTATAGTGTAATAGCATATGGCTACATCATAATTGGTATCAAGCAGTACCGGGAAGGTAATGCTGCGACTTTCCAAGAAGCTGGTTGCTTCATCGGCGCTCTCACCTATGTTAATTGCCAGCAGCACCAGCCCCTCTCCCTGCCATTCATCGTAAATCTGCTGCAGGTAGGGCATCTCCATACGGCAGGGACTGCACCAGGTTGCCCAGAAGTTGAGCAGTACCGGCTGGCCTCTAGAATCGCTTAAGGAGGTGAGTTCTCCCTCCGGAGTTTGAAACTGGAAGTCGGTTGCCGGCTCGCCTATCTGGGGTGGTTGGCCGGAGCACTCAGCGCAGCCGGTTATCGTGCCCAGACTGATTTGAGCGGGCCCGCCGTCGGAACAGCCGATGGTTAACAACGCCGAGATTAGCATTAGCGATAGTATCGCCGTTAGCATTTTATTCTTCATAACTTGCCCCTTCTTTAGCTCTATTCTACATCTAGATTATACCCTAAGACCACCTCAGGGTGTTGGTCAGGGTGAGTATGCCCACCACTATGAGCAGTAAGCCGCTGGCGATATAGGTCCAGGTGGAGTAGCGCTGGAAGCGCTGTAACAGCGGCCTGATGTAATCAAAAGCCACGCCGATAATCAGGAAAGGTAGTCCCAGCCCCAGGGAAAAGGTGGCCAGCAGGTAGGCGCCGCGGCCGGCTTCCCCCGAAATCAGGGCAACGCCCAGAGCGCCCCCGAGAAGTCCGCCGATGCAGGGAGTCCAGGCCAGGGAGAATATAGCTCCGATGAGCAGTGAGCGCAGGTAGCCGGTGGTTGCCCCCAGCGATGGATTCAGCCGTTTCTGGTAGTTCAGCCAGGGGAATTTGAGAGCGGCCAGTAAGAACAGGCCGAAGGCTATCAGCAGGCCGCCGCCTATCTTGAGAATGAGGGAATGAGAGCCGAGGGCAAACCCGGCCAGCCCGATACCGGCCCCCAGGACGGTGAAGATTATGGTGAAGCCGACCACAAAGCTGAGGGAATGTAAGAATATGGGAAAGCGCCCCCGCCTGGCCCCGGCCTCGAGGATTTCAGTGCCGGATATGTTAGCCAGGTATACCGGCACCAGGGGCAGTACGCAGGGGGAGAGGAAAGAAAGAAACCCGGTGCCGAAGGCGACCAAAATCGGTGTCTGCTCCATCGGTAGGTTTAATGCTAATCAATTTGAGCCGAAATAGCAAGGCTGGTCACATTATCGGCAAAGGTCTATAATAGCTAGGGGGGAAGATATTTGAGGCCGCTAAGCTACAGCCAGATTTCTCTATATCAGAGCTGCCCCTTGTGCTATAAACTGAGGTACATTGACGGCCTGGAGGAGAAGGAGAAGGGGTATTTTAGCTTCGGCACCACCATGCATGAAGCCGCTGAGTATTTCTACCGGGTGAAGGTGCCGCCACCGCCCTCGCTGGAGGAACTGCTCCGCTTCTATGAGCAGAACTGGCACCCGGAGGGGTATGAGTCAGCCGATGAGGAAGCTAATTACAAGGTTTACGGCCGGGAGATGCTTGCCAGGTTCTGGGAGATTCACCGCCCCGATTTCAGACTGCCCATAGCCGTGGAGTGGATGTTCAATATTGATATTGAGGGGGTGAAGCTGAGGGGCTTTATCGACCGGGTGGACAAGCTTGATAGCGGCGGGCTGGCCATTATCGACTATAAGACCGATAGAGAGCTGTTTACCAAAGACTATCTGGCCCAGAATCTCCAGCTGACCCTGTACCAGCTGGCGGTGGAGCAGTCCTGGTTTCTGCCGGTGGAGAGGCTCACCCTTTATCACTTCCGCTCCAACACCCCCTGCAGCTGCCCGCCCCGGGGCGAGGCACAGCTTGAGGAAGCCAGGAGGCTGGTGCTGGCGGTGGCTGAGGGCATCGCCAGGGGGGACTTTCCCGCCGTTGAGAGCGGGCGCTGCCCCTGTGATTTCCCCGAGCACTGCCCCTATTACCGGCAGAAGCTGGCGCCTGGGGAAGGCGATGTTTTAGGGGGGACGGCCGCCGCCGAGTCCGTGGAGCGCTATGTTGCCTTGCAGGGCCAGATAAAAGAACTGCAGCTTGAGCTTGACCAGCTTAAAAAGGCGCTGGTTGATTTCTGCCAGGCTCAAGGGGTGAATCGGGTCTACGGCAGCGAACACGCCCTTACCTATAAGATGGTGGAGAAGACGGGCTTCAGCCAGGGTGAGGTCAGGGCCCTGCTCGAGCCGGAGGGGCTCTGGGATAGAGTCCTCGGTCTTGACCAGGCCAAGCTGAAAGAGCTCATCACCGACGAGACGGTGGCTGAGGATATACGGCGCCAACTGGAAGCCTTAAAGCAGGTCGTTTCCAACTATCCCCAGCTATTTCCCCGCAAGCTTGCCCAAGAAGAATAAACATCGAGAAAACAGGGCTTGTATTTTTATCCCGGTTCTTGTATCCTTAGATTTACAAAAGAAGATGACCTGGAGGTGCCTGGGCTAGAGCTCGGGCTAACGGAGGGCAAGTCGGTGAAAGTCCGACGCAGTCCCGCCTGCTGTGACTGATAGCTAGTCCTATCAGAAGTCAGAACGCCGAACCTCTGGGCATCCTTAAAGACCTCCGCGGTGAAAGGGGGTGGGATAATGCTCAGAGTGGGCTAAAAGAGTCCCCCCTGCACTATAAGCAGAGGGGGATTTATTTTATCTTAATTTCGTTTAAATTATAAGCAGGAGGTAATATTCTATGAAAATGAGGACATTGGTTGCCTTGGTTGTTATTTTAGGCCTGTTAGCCGGGGTGGCTATCGGCTGTCAGGAGCAGTTTCAGCCGGGGACTTTTACCGATGATACCGACCGGCAGGTGGCTATAGACGAGATGCCGGAGAGGATTGTCTCCTTTGGCCCCAGTATCACCGAGATTCTTTTTGCCCTGGGGCTGGGGGATAGGGTGGTCGGCGTCAGCGACTATAGCGACTATCCTGAGGAAGCCCAGGAAAAACCCAGCGTCGGCAACGCTTATTCACCTTCTATAGAGAGGCTGGTTGAACTGGAGCCCGACCTGGTTTTAACCGTAAGGCATGAGCAGCTCAACAGCGAGCTTGAGGCTCTGGGGATTCAATTCTTGATTCTAAGCCCTGCCGATATTGACGGCATCTTTGCCAATATCGAGCTGGTGGGGGCGGTTACCGGCACCGGGGACGAAGCCGAGGCGCTTATCGATGATATGCAGGACACCATGGATAATATACTGGCCATAGTGGAGGGTGCCCCCACGGTCAGCGTCTTCTATATAATTGATGCTAGTTTAGACCTGACCATGCCCTGGACGGCTGGTCCCGGCTCCTTTATCGATGCCCTTATCACCATGGCTGGCGGGGAGAACATTGCTCATGAAGCCCAGGGTGAGTGGGTAATGTTCAGCATTGAGGAGGTAGTCAGCGCCGAGCCGGATTTCATTATCATTCAGACCATGATTGCGGGCGTGCCCACGGTAACCATAGAGGAGTTGGAGGCGCACCCCATCTGGGGAGGGATGGGGGCGGTTATTGAGGGCAATGTTTTTATTATCGATGGCGACCTGGTCAGCCGTCCCGGGCCGAGGATTGTCCAGGGTCTGGAGGAGCTGGCCAGAATTATTCACCCGGAGCTATTTGAATAGCGGGCCGAAATAGTGTAACCTTTGGCTGGAATAGGGGCTACCTTTAAGCCGGAGTACGGGAAAGGAATAGAAGCGGGCGATTGGCCTTTTTAGCGGCTTTAAGATTTCTGACCACCTGATGTGCCTGCTGACCCATATCCGCTGGCTGAGCTAGACGGGGAGTATTTTACCCCTTTTTATAATTGACAAGCTGTAGTATAATATGCCAAAGTAAATCAATTTAAGAGAAGCCTAACTTAACGGTGGTGGGCTTACCGCTGGCGGTAGAGTTAGTGTGTTTGCCTATTGACACTAGGCGTTATAACGTGCATAATATGCGCAAACGTAGATAAAAATCTTGTAAGGGGGGGGAAAAATGAGAATATTGGGTAAAATCTTCATTGCGCTGACCGTTCTCGCCCTTCTCCTGGTGCCCCTGGCGGCCTGCGAAGGCACAGACGGGTTTCCGGGACCCGAAGGACCAGCTGGACCAGCCGGAGCGGCCGGACCAGAGGGACCAGCTGGACCAGCCGGAGCGGCCGGACCAGAGGGGCCAGCCGGACCGCCGGGACCCGAGGGAGCCCCGGGAACGCCCGGGCCACCGGGAATGTCGTTCGTTGTGCTTGACCCCTTCACCATTCCCAACCTGACCGTCAATGACGATACCATCCTGGGTAATGATTGCGCCACCGACACGCTGACTGTTGAAGCCGTAGCCAACTTCCTCTGCGACGTAGATATAGGCGGCGGTGGTTTAGTGGTTGACGTGTCCAGTGGCGAAGTTGATATCGGTGACGACCTGGATGTCCATGGCGGCCTGGGCGTTTTGGGGGATACCATCCTGGGTGATAATCTTCCAACCGCTTGCAGCGATACGCTGACTGTCAGGAGTCTTTCCTTCTTTGACTGTGACGTGACCCTGGGTGATGCTGCCGCTGACCTGCTAACCTTCAACGGCACAATTGTGCCTTTTGTCGGAAACTCGCACATGCTTTTTGATGGGTCAACACCAGGTGGCTTTACGACCACATTTGACATCACTGACCCGACGGGTGCTAACATCATCACCTTCCCCGATGCCACCGGCGAGGTTTCCCTGCTTGGCCAGACCATTGGAACTGCTGAGATTGAGGCCGGTGCCGTGACCGCGTCTGAGCTTAAATACACGGTGGTTGCCGTAACTGTGCTTGCCGCAGCCGTCGCTGGCTCATCCGCAGCCGACGGCAACCTTTCTCTCGGCGAGATACTAGGCTTTTACCCCACGGGGAATCAGGACCAGTTTGTTGATAGCGTGGTTCTGAATGCCGATGGGTCGGTTACGATTACCTTAGCGGCTGCTGCTACCGTGGCTAATACCTTTAATGTGGTCGTAATGTGGCCGTAAGCTAGAGGTGTAAGGTAAAAGGTAATAAGGCTTTTTGCCTGTAAGATAGCTTTAAGGGGAACAAAAGAGCTACCCCGGCCAAGGTGGTCGGGGTAGCTTTATTTATATCTATGGCGCCTTGTCAGGCGGATGGCTTTTGGCGCTTTAATCTAAGCCCGCCGAAGAAGGCAAGCCCAACCAGGGCGACGATTACCACCGCTCCCACCAGCCACCAGTACCAGGCAACGGCCCCCGCCGGCACGGTGTAGGTTATTATCAACCGCGAGACGTTCTCACCCGACTCATGGGAGGGGAAAGCCACCACCTCTTCCGAAGCTTGGGTCATGTCGCGGAGCATGATGGCGAAGGAAATCTGTCCCGCTTCCGTTTCCCCTATCGCGTCCTCGGTAACATCCCAGCCGTACCACTGGTCGGCTTGATAGACAACCGCAGTGGCGGTGGCGGTCTGTCCCCAGCCGGGGGCGGTATTGAAGGTAATATCGGCCTCGGTCCACTCCGATGCGACCAGAAAGGTCTGCACATAGCGAGGAGTCAACAGCACCACATCCCGGGCGTAGAGCTGGAGCATGACCGAGTCGACTTCCCTGCCCTCAAGCTGGCTCAGGTCGAACTTCAGGTAGACAACGCTGACGTAATGTTCCCTTTCCACCTCTTCCTCCACCACCACCTCCTCAGTAACCATCTCCCCGTCCACCTCCACCTCCTGCTCCTCGGTGTGCTCCTCGACCACCACGTTCCAGTAATACCAGGCTTTTACGAACTCCAGGTCACCGTAGTTTTCGTCCCTGAGGCCGTAGGTGTCGGCGGCGTCATTGACGTCAGCCACTATGTAGGCATCCTCGCTCACCTCAATGACCAGGCTCCTGGTGACGGAAGCCCCGGTTAGCGGCAGCACCAGAGACAACGAAAGTATCAACGAACAGACTAAGAGCAGTTTTTTCGTCCTGTTCCTCCCTTTAAATCTCCTTATCCGTTTTAAAAGATTGGGATTTGCCTAAATATTATCATAAGGAGAGAGATAAAGCCAACCTGCCGGCCTTATCCTTTTTACCTGTTGACCCTAGGTAGTATAATATACATGATATGCGCAAGCGTAAATAAAAATTTTAGAAGGGGGTGAAAGACGAAAATATTAGGTAAAATCTTCATTATGCTGACCATACTTGACCTTGTTTTGGTGCCCTTTTTGATTTAGAAAGGAGGCTGGCAAGATGCGAAGAGCATGGATTTTAGCTATATCACTGTTAGCAGTGTTAGTCCTGCTGATAGGAATGGGGGCAGTCGCTTGTGACGGGAACGGCCAGGGAACAACACCGCCGCAGTCCGGCGAGTGGGCTGTTTCTTCGACTGGCTCCAGCCAGTTCAGTCTGTCTGGATTCATAGTGAATCCCGACAGCACAGGCATAGCCGTGATTTACTACCAATTCAACAGTTTCGAATGCATGGGTGACTATTTATCTGGTGATGTAGAGACCAGCTGGGAGCCGGTGCGGCCTATTACGGGTGGTCAATTCACTATTGACTTGGTTGTGGCGCCTCAGTACGGGCCTGACTGGGATATAGTCATCGAGGGCGGCTTTGACGAAACCGGTACCCATGCTTCCGGCACCTGGGAAATAAGTGCGGCAGGAATACCCTGCAAATCAGGTACCTGGGAAGGAGTAGCCGGACTACCGGGAACGCAAGAACCGGAGGGACCAGAGGTAACGGATGAACCCGAGGAACCGTCGTATCATACTGCGATATACCCGATTGAATCTATACTCTCCGGTTTAGCTGGTGCGATGGATGTGGACATCGATACCATATTCCAGTTTGAATGGTTGTGGGGTGCTACCCACTACGAGTTTGAGTTGGCCACTGACTCCTCCTTCGCTACCGTATTGGAGTCGACACCTGCAGATTTTCCCTTCTACCTGCCGGCCGACAGCCTCGACTGCGATACCACCTACTACTTGAGGGCGAGAGCAATGGATTACTCCACTCCTTTTAGTGACTGGGTGTCCGCCGGCTTCCACACTGAGGTAGCGCCAGCTGGTACTCAGGATGTGCCCATAAATATCATATTCCTGTGGGAAGAAGTGTTGGGTGCTACCCACTACGAGTTTGAGTTGGCTACTGACTCTTCCTTCACCACCATACTGGAGTCGGCGGCAACTCTAGGCCCAGATTTTTCCTTCTACGTGCCGGCCAGCAGCCTCGACTACGATACCACCTACTACTGGAGGGTGAGAGCAATGGCTGATACCACTCCTCTTAATGACTGGGTGTCCGACAGCTTCCACACTGAGGTAGCGCCGTAGCGCCGGCAGCGCAGGATTCAGCAAATTGCGAAGGGGTCGGCTTATTGCTATAATACCGTGACAGGCGGGGCTGTAGCTCAGCTGGGAGAGCGCCTCCTTTGCACGGAGGAGGTCAGGGGTTCGAGTCCCCTCAGCTCCACCAGGTATTCATTGCTCTTTACCCTTTGATTTCTCCTCGGCGTTTGGCTGTGTAGGTTTATTATCCCCGGGCCCTGATGGCTCCTCTGGCGCTTCCTCCGGTAGTTTTCTGGCGAAGATGGGAATGCCTAAAGCTGAGATGATGACGGTGGCCACAATGACGATCATTATTATGCTGGGGTAACTGGAGGCGTTGGCGATGCCGGCGGCGACGACTACTTCAGCCACCACTGCGGCCGATAGACCCCGGGGAAGCATGGTGGATAAAAAGGCGCTGTGTTTTAATAGGGTGCTGTCGCCTATAGAGGTGAGAAGCACTACGAAGTACCTCACGAATAAGAGGGCGAGAGATAGAAGAAGGCCTATCGAAACAATGTTAATGTCATCAAAGGTTATCATCAGTCCCAGATAGACAAAGAAGAAGGTCTTTATCAGGAAAGACATCTGGGAGTGGAATTTCTTCATCACATCATGTATCTCGACTGTCCTCTTAATACGCAGGAATCGGGCAATCTCGACGCCGTTGCCCAGAACTATGCCGAAGAATAGGGCGCAAATTACCCCGCTGCCCTGTATGCTTTCCACCCCGAAATAGACCAGAAAAACGACGGCTAAGGTTAATATATCGTCAAAGGCCTCCCCTTCTAAGAGGGTCAGCACCCAGAGCCAGATAATGCCGGCGGCAGCTCCTATACCCGCCCCGATGGAAAACTTTATGGCGATAGCCTGGCCCACTATTGAAGCCTCGTTGCCGCTATTCCCGCTGGTAATAACCTCCAGGATAACCAGGGCGATGACGATAACCAGGGCGCCATTAAAGGCCGACTCCAGACTCAATAACGAGGACACCTTGCCGGGGACCTTGGCCCGGCTGACTAAAGGTATTACTATGGAAGGGCTGGAGCCGCCCAGGATAGCCCCGAGCAGCAGGCTGTGCATCAGGTCCCAGCCTAACATGTGGTAGGCGATGATGGTTACCACCGCCGCACTGCCGGCAATGCCCAGCACAACCAGGGCTATCGTCCTGGGGGCGTTGGATAGGACCTGTCTCAGCTTGAGGTCCAGCCCGCCGTTGAAGAGGATGATGACCAGGGCCAGGCTGGCGATTATCTGGGAAAACGGGGCTATCTGAGTCGGGTCGACGATTTTGAAAACGGGCCCTATCAGGTAGCCTAGCCCCAGCAGTAGAAGGATATCGGGGAAACTCACTTTGCGGAAGAGATAGTCGGCCAGGAAGCCAATGGCCAGAAGAGCCCCGATAAATCCCAGTATCTGTACAGCCGTCATCGGTTTTTTATCGCTTTAAGCTTTCTTAACGTTAGGCGTATTCTAGCAATAATAGCTTGAAAAAACCAGCTTTAGCCGATGACGTCACCGCTGGTCGAGGGCGGCTCTTAAACCCTTGATGAAGTTTCCCACCGGCGCGGTGAAATCGCCGCTCTCCATGAGCTGAATCAGGCGGCTGCCCACAATCACGCCGTCGGCGATATGGGCTATCTGGCCTGCCTGCTCCGGGGTGGATATGCCGAAGCCGACGCAGAGGGGCTGGCTGGCTATCTTTCTCACCCTGGCAACGAAGCCTTCCAGGTCGGTGGGCAGCCTTTCCCTGGCGCCGGTAACCCCGGTTACCGATACCAGGTAGATAAACCCCCTCGACCTTTTCGCGGCTAGTTTGATGCGCCCCTCGGTGCTGGTCGGGGCTAAAAGATAGATAAGGTCGAGCCCCTGTTTTTGGCTGGCAGCCTCCAGTTCCGAGCCTTCCTCCGGGGGCAGGTCGGGGATGATAAGACCGGAGATGCCGGACTCGGCGCCGGCGGCGCAAAACTCCTCCAGGCCGTAACCGAGCACGGGGTTGAAATAGGTCATGAATACCAGCGGTATATCCACCTTCTCCCTCAACTGCTTGGCCAGCTCGAGGCAGAGGCGGGGGGTAACCCCGTTCTGCAGGGCATGAAAGCTGGACTTTTGTATGGTGACACCGTCGGCCAGGGGGTCGGAGAAGGGTATTCCCAGCTCCACGATGTCGGCGCCGCTTTGGGCCAGCAGGGGGACTACCTCGAGGGTGGCTTCGATATCGGGGTAACCTACGGTAACGTAGGGTATGAGGGCTTTGTGTCCGGGGCGGCTAAAGACGGCGGCAATATCGCTCATAGCTTCACCCCCAGCGCCTGGGCGACGATGTCCATGTCCTTATCGCCGCGCCCGGAGAGGTTGACCACGATTAAATTTTCTTTCTTTAGCGAGCCAGCTATCTTAGCCGCCTGGAATATAGCGTGGGCCGGCTCCAGGGCCGGGGTGATGCCCTCGGTCTTACAGAGCAGCTGAAAGCCTTCAAGGGCTTCCTCATCGGTTACGGCCACATAGCTGGCCCGCCCGCTGTCCTTGAGGTAGCTGTGCTCGGGGCCGACGCCGGGGTAGTCCAGACCGGCCGAGATGCTGTGCGTCTCTCTAATCTGCCCGTTCTCGTCCTGGAGAACGTAGGACTTGGTCCCATGGAGCACGCCCACCGTTCCCGCCATCAGCGGCGCGGCGTGCTGGCCGCTCTTGATTCCCCGCCCCGCCGCCTCCACCCCGATAAGCTCGACCTCTTTATCCTCTAAAAAGGGATAAAAAATGCCGATGGCGTTACTGCCCCCGCCGACGCAGGCAACGATATAATCGGGGAGGCGCTTTTCCTGGGCCAGGACCTGCTCTCTTGTTTCCCTGCCGATTACCGACTGGTAGTCCCGCACCATCATGGGATAGGGGTAGGGGCCGACGACAGAGCCCAGCAGGTAATAGGTATCGGGGTTGGTCACCCAGTCCCTTATCGCCTCGTTGATGGCGTCCTTGAGGGTGCGGCTGCCGCTGGAGACCTCTCTGACTTCGGCCCCCAAAAGCTTCATGCGGAAGACATTGAGCGACTGGCGGCGCACGTCTTCCTCGCCCATGTAGACGATGCACTCCAGCCCCAGCTTGGCGCAGACCGCCGCCGCCGCCACCCCGTGCTGTCCGGCGCCGGTCTCGGCGATAATGCGGCGCTTGCCCATCCGGCGGGCAAGCAGACCCTGCCCCAGGGCGTTGTTAATCTTATGGGCACCGGTGTGGGCCAGGTCTTCCCTTTTAAGCAGAATCCGGGCGCCTCCGCAGTTTTCGGTCAGCCTCTCTGCGGCATAGAGGGGCGTCGGTCTCCCCGAATAATCACGGGACAGCGAGTTAAACTCCTTCCAGAAGCCTTCGTCGGCTTTCGCCTTCTGGTAGGCGGTAGCCAGCTCGTCCAGCACCGGCATCAGGGTCTCGGGGACAAAGCGCCCCCCGTAGTCGCCAAAGTAGCCTCTTTCATCTGGTAGCATCATCGGCTCTTCTCCTCTGACTTGATATAAGAACTGAAATTGCGCTTCATCTCATCAATATGGTCGCCGCCGAACTTCTCGGTCATTGCCTCCCCCAGAGTAAGGGCCAGCATCGCCTCCGAGATAACGCCGGCCCTGGGGACGGCGCAGATGTCCGACCTCTCCACCGTAGCCGGCGCCGGCTTGCCGGTGGCGATGTCTACCGTCTCTTTGGGCGCGCCCAGACTAGATAACGGTTTATGGTAGACGCGGCAGACGATGTCCTGGCCGTTGCTCATGCCGCCTTCTATGCCGCCCATATTATTGCTCTGGCGTGTAAAACGCCTGTTCTTGTAACCGATTACGTCCTGGAACTCGGAGCCCCTCATAGCCGCCCCGGCAATGGCGTTGCCTATCTCCACCGCCTTCACCGAGGGGATGCTTGATAAGGCCTGGGCGAGCCGGCCGTCAAGGCGGCGGTCGTAGTGCATAACGCTGCCCAGTCCGGCGGGGACGCCGCTGGCGATAACCTCAACCACCCCGCCCAGGGTGTCCTTTTTGCTTCCCGCCTCTTTGATTGCCTCTTTCATCTTCTCCGATGTTGGCCGGTCAATACAGCGTATATCGGGGTCGTTATCGAACACCTTGGCCACGTCATTAAAGTCGTAATCGGTACGGTCTAGCTTCACCGCGCCTATCTGGATGGTGTGGCTGGCTAAGCTGATGCCGAATTCGGAGAGCAGTCTTTTAACCACCGCTCCCGCCATGACCCTGGCTAGCGTCTCCCTGGCGCTGGCCCTCTCCGCGATGTTTCTGATGTCGTCCTGGCCGTATTTCAAGGCGCCGGCCAGGTCGGCGTGTCCCGGGCGGGGCCGGGTTATCTTAGCCGCCGGCTTACCACCCTCATCGATTCTCATTTCCTCCTGCCAGTTGGCGAAGTCCCGGTTTTTAACCATCAGGGCGATGGGGCTGCCTAACGTCCGGCCGTAGCGGACGCCGGCCAGGATTTCGGCCTTGTCCTCCTCAATTAGTTTACGGCCGCCGCGGCCGAAATCGGAGCGGCGGCGTTTAAGCTCCTGGTTAATGTATTCAACGGCGAGCCTAACCCCGGCGGGCATGCCTTCAATGATGGCCAGGCAGGCCGGGCCGTGGGATTCACCGGCGGTCAATATGCGTAGCATTTTCCCCTCCTTCCAAGGCTTGAGTTAGGGCGGACTCCATGACGGCTATCGGCGCCTTGAGTCCGGTAAATAGCTCGAACTGCAGCGCCGCCTGGTAGAGCAGCATCTTATAGCCGTAGACAACGGCACACCCCTTTTCCTTAGCTTGGGTAATCAGTCTGGTCTCCCTAGGGTTATAGACGATGTCAAAGACGGTGAGCCGGCTGTGGAGAAGCTCTTCGGGGACGATTGATTGCCCTGTTTTAGGCGACATTCCCACCGAGGTGGCATTAATTAAAATATCGGCCTTGGTTATAAGCGGAAGCTTCTCCAAACCCCCGCCGTCCTCGGCGTTAAACTTCTTGGCCAGCTCCCTGGCTTTGTCACCGGTGCGGTTTAAGATTACCAGTTCCGCCCCGCTGTCTTTAAGGGCGGCGGCGATGGCCGAGGCGGCACCGCCACTGCCGATAAGCACCGCCTTTTTGCCCCCCGGCGCGGTTACTTCCTCCAGCGCTTTTAAGGCGCCTTCGCCGTCGGTATTATAGCCGCTTAAAACGCCTTCATCGTTGACAATGGTATTGACGGCGCCGATGGCCTCGGCCCGGGGGTCAATCTTATCAAGGTATTTTAAGGTGCTGGTCTTGTGGGGCAGGGTAACGCTTGCCCCCCGGATGCCCAGCCCCCTTATGCCCTCTATCGCCTTTTTTACCTCTTTAACGCGGAAGGGGATATAGACATAGTCTATGCCCAATGCTTTATAGCCGGCGTTGTGGATTAATGGGGATAGCGAGTGCTCCACCGGGTCGCCGATAAGGCAACATATCTTGCTTAGCAGTTTTATGACCATTTCGGCCGTTTCCTGCGGCGTCTTGCCCTCGGTATCGACCATCAGGTCGGCCGCCCTCTGGTAGAGCGCCTTTCGCTCGGCTAATGTCATTTCTAAGTCTCCCCGTTGAGTCCTGCCGCTGACCAGCGGCGGCCTCTGGCTGTCTTGGCCAGTGCGCTTTAGCAGGGTATCAACACCGGCGGTGAGCCAGACCAGCGCCCCGTTTTCTTTAAGCCGGGCGGTGTTTCTGGCTTCGGTTATTACCCCGCCCCCGCTGGCATTGATAATATTCTCCATTCTAGAGACCTCGCCGGTTATCTCCTCTTCTATCTCCCTGAATTTTGCCCAGCCGTATTTATCCACAGTCTCAGGGATGGAAAGTCCTGCCCTCTGGGTAATCAGCTCGTCCATCTCGACGAGGTCTCTACCCAGTTTTTGGGCCAGGATTCTACCCACCGTTGTCTTGCCGGAGCCCCTCATGCCGATAAGAACGATATTCATGATAGCTCCTCTAATTTTGCCTTTAAGCTAGCCAGGTCGGCGAAGAACCTTGGGTAGGACTTGGTCACCGCCTCGGCGCCGTTGATGATGGAATCGCCCTCAGCGAAGAGGGCGGCAACGGCCAGGCTCATCGCCAGGCGGTGGTCGTTGTGGGCGCTAGTTTCAGCGCCCCTGGGCTTGCCGCCGTAGACAACTAGGCTATCATCACTGACACCGCTCTTGATGCCCATCTTAGACAGCTCGGCGGCGGTAGTGGCAAGGCGGTCGCTTTCCTTGAACCTTAAGCGGCCGATATTGCTCATCTCCGTTTTGCCATGAGCGTAAGCGGCAATCACCGCCACCGTGGGCACCAGGTCGGGGTAATCGCTCATGTCAAGGCTGACGCCTTTCAGCTCTCTATGGCGGGAGAGGGTTACTGCCTCTTTTTGGTATTCTAGGGAGCACCCCATCTCGGAGAGGATATTCAAAAGATGTTTATCGCCCTGGACGGAGCTATTCTTGAGGTTGGCTACCGTCAGCGGCTGGCCGCCGATGGCGCCGGCGGCAAAGAAGTAAGCGGCTGAGGAGTAGTCCCCCTCTATACGGTATTGCCTGGCTTTATATTCCTGGCCGCCTTTGACCAGGAACTGCTTATAGTCTTTATTTACCGCCTCAACCCCGAAAGCCTGCATGGCGTCGAGGGTTATATCTATATAGGGTCGGGAGCGAAGCCCGCCAGCAATCTTGATTTTTATTCCCTCCTTGGTACAGGGGGCGACCATGAGCAGGGCGCTGATGTGCTGGGAGCTTACTTCTCCCCCAAGGGTAACCTCGCCGCCGCTGAAATTTCCCCCCTTGATTTCAAGCGGCGGGTAGCCGTTATTGCCCAGCGAGCGGGCGTGAATTCCTAAGCCTCCCAGCGCCGAGAGCAGGTCGCCCATCGGGCGCTGGCGCAGACGGCTATCGCCGTCGAGGACGACCCGGGACTGGCTTAGAGCCGCCACCGGGGCTATCATGCGGATGGTGCTCCCCGAGTTGCCGGCAAAAATCCTCTGTCCCTCGGCGGCGCTGATTTTGCCGCCGCTGCCGCTAACCATTAACTTGTTGCCCTCATGCTGGATATCGGCCCCCAGGGAGCGGCAGGCATTGATGGTATAGCGGGTGTCGTCCGCCAGCAGGGGCTCCTCGATTACGCTTTCTCCCGCCGCCAGCGAGGCCAGTATCACCGCCCGGTGGGTATAGCTCTTGGAGGGCGGCGCTGATACCTCACCCCTTAACGGCGACGGCGTTATCCTTACTCTCACTTGCCTTCTCCGCCCCTGATATGCTCGACCAGGGTCTCCAGCCCCAGCAGATAGCCCTGCTTTTTCAGTCCGCTAATCTGGCGGATAGCCACATCGGAGATAACCGATATCCGCCGCCATTCCTCTCTGGTTCGGATGTCGGAGAGGTGCACCTCGACCACGGGCAGCCCCGAGTCGAGCAGGGCGTCATGAAGGGAGTAGCCGTAGTGGGTGAGGGCACCGGGGTTAATCAGGATGCCATCGGCGTCTTGGCTCTTCTCCTGGATAAAGTCGATAAGCCCACCCTCGTGGTTGGACTGGAAGAAATCAAGCTCGCAGCCCAGCGCCTTGCCCTTCTCGGCAAGCGCTTGCTCAATCGCTTTGAGGGTATCGCTGCCGTAGTGCCTGGCTTCTCTTTTTCCCAGCATATTCAGGTTGGGGCCGTTAATCACCAGAATTTTCATCGGCATATCTCCCTGAGTACTTTTCTGATTATACTCTCTTCTACCGGCTGGTTGACCACCCCACTGCCCATACCCTCAAGCAAGACCCAGCCTGTCTTACCCAGGGTCGTTTTCTTATCAAAGCGGATGGCGCCGATTAAATCATCGGGGTCTACCCCCGGGCAGCCGGTGGGCAACCCGGACCTTGATAAAAGCCTTTCAATGCTATCAACGCTGTCTGCCCCGAGCCGGCCCGTCTGCTGGCTTATTCTGGCGGCGGCCACCATGCCCACCGCCACCGCCTGGCCGTGGCTCAGCTTCTGGAATCCGGTCGCCGCTTCCAGGGCGTGACCGACGGTGTGCCCGAAGTTCAAGATGGCTCTTTGCCCGCTCCGTTCCGTCTCGTCGACCTCTACTATACCCGCTTTCAAAGCGCCACAGCGCTTGACGATATCTACCAGCTCGGCGGTGTTGAATTTTCCTTTTTCTTTTTTATCAAGAATGCGGAAAAGCCCTGCGTCCATAGCCAGGGCGTATTTTACCACCTCGGCCAGGCCGTTTCTCATCTCGGCGGGGGGTAAGGTCTTTAGCAGGGCGACATCGCTGATAACGGCTCGGGGCTGGTAGAAACTGCCGACCATGTTCTTCTTGCCGCTGAAATTGACTCCCACCTTGCCCCCGATACTGCTGTCCACCTGGGCGAGGAGGGTGGTGGGCAGTTGAATATAGTCAATCCCGCGCAGGTAGCTGGCGGCAATATAGCCAGCCACATCGCCGACAACCCCGCCCCCCAGAGCGCATATCAATCCTTTGCGGTCGATGCTCTTTTCCAGCAGGAAGCGGTAGCCCTCCTCCACCGTGCTCAGCGACTTGGCTTTCTCCCCCACCGGCAGGGTCAAAAGATGCGGCTTCTTGCCCGCTGCCTCTAGTGTTGCCAGCACGCTCTTTCCATAGAGCCCCTTGACGGTGGTATCGGTGATGAGCACGGTTGCGGAATAGCCGCTGAAGTCGAAATGGCGCCCCAGCCGCTTCAGGACGCCGTCACCGACAATAATCGGGCATTGCCTGACCGTCTTTAATTTAATGGTGTATTCGGTTGAGCTTTCTTTTCCGGCTCTCATCTGATTAGATTGTTTATCTCCTTCATTAGTTCGGTGAACTGCTCCGGGTAGAGGGACTGCATCCCGTCGGAGAGGGCGTGCGTCGGGTCGTGGTGCACCTCTACCAGCAGGCCGTCGGCGCCGACGGCGATGGCGCCCTTGGACAAGGGGATGACATAGTCCCGGCGTCCGGCGGCGTGGCTGGGGTCGACGATGATGGGCAGGTGGCTGGCTTCCTTGATAGCGGGGATAGCGCTCAGGTCCAGGGTGTTGCGGGTGTTATCGGAGAAGGTGCGTATGCCCCGCTCACAGAGGATGACCTGGTTGTTGCCCTCCGAGGTGATGTATTCCGCCGACATCAGCAGCTCTTCAATGGTGGCGGCAAAGCTGCGCTTGAGCAGGACCGGTTTTGAGGCATGACCGGCGTGGCGCAGCAGGGAATAGTTGTGCATGTTCCTGGCCCCAATCTGGATGATATCGGCGTACTTTTCCACCAGCTCCAGGTTGGTGTGGTCGGTAGCCTCGGTTACGATTAACAGTCCCGTCTCCTGGCGCACCTTGGCTAGTATCTTTAGGCCCTCTTCCCCCAATCCCTGGAAGCTGTAGGGCGAGGTCCTGGGTTTGAAGGCGCCGCCGCGAAAAACTTCAGCCCCGCCTTTCTTCACCAGGCGGGCGATGGTAAGGGCCTGCTCCTCGCTTTCCACGGCGCAGGGTCCGGCCATCATTACCGGTCTGCCCTGGCCAATCTTGACATCGCCGACGACTATCGCCATCGACTCCGGCTGAGTCTCCCGGCTGACCAGCTTGTAGGGTTTGGTTACCGGGATGGTCTCCTTTACCCCCTCCATGACCAGCAGACGCGAATCATCCACCGGCCCCTGGTTGCCGAGAATGCAGACCGCGGTGCGCAGGGAGCCGGGCATGGGCACGCCGCGGAAACCCATACCCTCTATTTCCTGGATTACCGCCTGCACCTGGGCTTCGCTAGCGTCGTTTTTCATTACCACTAACATCTTATCTTCCTCCTTTGGCTATAATATATCGCCTTATCCCGCCGACCTCACCGCCTGGATAAAGGCCTTGATTTTTTCTATATCCTTGACCCCTCCGCTCTCCACGCCGCTGGCAACATCGACCCCCCAGGGCTTTAAAGCGGCCACCACCTGGCCAACGTTGGCCGGGTCCAGCCCGCCGGCGATGATAACCGGGTATTTCGCCGCCGCTTCCCTGGCTATCCCCCAGGCGAAAACTTCTCCGGTCCCTCCGTATTTTTGCTCCGAGAAGGTGTCAAGCAGGTAGATGGGGGCGCGGGAGCCGAGCAGTCTCTGGCCCTCTTCCAGGTGGGAGCTCAGCCTTTCCTCGTCCCAGTCATCGGCTATGTGTATTGCCTTTATCAGCGGCTTTTCGATTTGCTGGCAGTACTCCCAGCTCTCGTCACCGCTGAGCTGTACCCAGTCCAGGCCGCAGGATTCAGCCGCCTTGTTGACGTCATCGGCGGGCGTATTGACGAATACCCCCACCACCGGCAGGCGTTTTTTAACCGCGGCCGTTATCTCCGCCGCCTTGTCATAGCCCACCTGGCGCGGGCTGGGGGCTAAGACCACCCCGATGAGGTCGGCTCCGGCCTCTATGGCCGCCCGGGCGTAAGAGACCTCGGTAATGCCTTCGATTTTAATCTTGGTCAAAATAGCTCCTTTATCCTGGCGGCGGCGTCATCGGCGGTAACCAGCGCCTCGCCAATCAGCACCGCCTTGATTCCCCATCCCTTTAGCTTCTCTATATCGCCTGGCCCCTTTATACCGCTTTCGCTGACCGTGATTCTGTCCGGGGGAATAAGGGGGCACAGCCTCCTGGTGGTATCTATGTCCACTTCCAGGGTATCAAGGTCTCGGTTGTTAATGCCGATTATCTTGATATCTTGGGCTAAAGCCCTTTCCAGTTCTTCTTCTTTGTGAACCTCAACCAGGCACTGCATCCCCAGCTCGTGGCTTAAAGAGAGCAGTCTTTCGAGCTCGGCGTCATCCAGTATGGCTACGATGAGGAGCAGGGCGTCGGCGCCCCAGGCACGGGCTTCATATACCTGGTAAGGCTTGATTATAAAGTCCTTTCTCAGCAGGGGGGTATCGGGCAGGTGCTGCCTGATAGCCTCAAGGTCTGCCCCGCTACCCCCGAAGTACCGCCGCTCGGTGAGCACCGATATTGCCGCCGCCCCGCCCCGCACATAGCTTTTAGCCAGCCTGACGGGGTCCAGGTCGGGTCTTATCGCCCCTTTTGATGGCGACGCCCGCTTGACCTCGGCAATCAGACTGAGGCTGTCACCTTTTAGAGCCTGCGCCAGGTCAAGGGGTAAGGGCTTCTCCTTAATGGCGTCCTTGAGCTGGGGCAGGGGCGTAGCTTTCTGCCTCTTCTCTAACTCTTTGCGCTTCTCGGCGACAATCTTATCTAAAAACATGGCTCTCAACCATAACTCTGGCTTAAGCTGATTAGCCTCTCCAGCTTATCCAGCGCCTTTCCGCTATCTATAGCTTCAACGGCGATGGCGGCGCCTTCTTTCAGGGCGGCGGGCCCGTTGGGGCTTTGGGTGCCCCTGCCGACAACGATGCCGGCGGCGGCGTTCATCACCACCGCGTTTCTCCTCGGCCCCTTCTCGCCCTCCAGCACCGAGCGCAGCATAGCCGCATTCTCCTCGGGCGTTCCCCCCGCCAGCGTCTCCACCCCAGCCGCTTTCAGCCCGAAATCCTGAGGCGATATCTGGTAATCGGTTATCTTGCCGTTACGCAGTTCCCATACCCGGGAGCTGCCGGCTAACGATATTTCATCCATTCCGTCCAGTCCGTAGACTACTATGGCCTGCTTTGAGCCGAGGCGGTAAAGCACCTGAACCATCTTTGCCCCCAGCTCCTCGCTGGGCACACCCAGCACCTGGGACTCGGCCAGCGCCGGGTTGGTCAGCGGGCCGAGGATGTTGAATATGGTGCGTATGCCAATCTCGCGCCGGGGGACGGCGGCGAACTTCATTGAGGGGTGAAACATGGGGGCGAACATGAAGCCGATGCCCACTCTTTCCAGGCAGTCCTTCACCTGGAAGGCGTCAAGCTCAATCTTCATTCCCAGCGCCTCCAGGACATCGGCGCTGCCGCACTGGCTGGTCATGGCGCGGTTATTATGCTTGGCTACCTTTATCCCGCTGCCGGCGGCGACAAAGGCAGCGGCGGTGGATATGTTGAAGCTGCGGGAGTTATCGCCGCCGGTGCCGACGATATCAATCACCGGCTCGGATGTCTCCACCCGCACCGACTTAGCCCGCATCACTTGAGCCAGCCCG
The DNA here is from genome assembly GCA_011176635.1 of Dehalococcoidia bacterium. Taxonomy (GTDB): domain Bacteria; phylum Chloroflexota; class Dehalococcoidia; order Dehalococcoidales; family BS750m-G39; genus DUEC01. The sequence continues at coordinate 23,663 of DUEC01000005.1, forward strand.
GCAATCTCATCGGCGGTCTCCCCCTTCATTCTTAAGGCGGTAACAAAGGCGCCGAACTGGGCGGGCGTTACCTGCTCGGTGGTTATCTCCTCCATCACCTCGGCGGCTTGTTCCATGTTAAGGGACTGGCTGTCTACCAAAAGGCTGATTGCTTCTTTGATCATAGGTCATCCTCCCTCTATGTTGCGTTTAGGGCCTCAGCCTCTTCAATAGCTTTTAGCAAAGCCCTGGCCTTGTTCAGGGTTTCCTCATATTCAAGTTCAGGCACACTTTCACGGATAATACCAGCACCAGCCTGGACGTGGGCTATGCCGTTAGCTAGGACGATGGTTCTTATGGTTATGGCTGTATCCATGTTGCCGGAGAAGCTGAAGTGGCCGACGCACCCGGCATAGGGGCCTCTCTTGTCCGGCTCAAGCTCGGCGATAATCTCCATGGCTCTGGTTTTGGGCGCCCCGGAGACGGTGCCAGCGGGAAAGCAGGCCCTGAGGGCATCGATGGGGCTAAGGTCGGGGTGGAGCTTGCCCTCGACATTGGTCACCAGGTGCATGACATGGGAGTAACGTTCTACCTTCATAAGATCGCTGACCTTAACCGTGCCCGGAACGCTGACCCGGCCGATTTCACTACGCCCGAGGTCAACCAGCATCATGTGTTCGGCTCGGTCTTTTTCGGCATTACGTAACTCTTCTTCCAGTTGAGCATCTTCGGTCGGATTCTTCCCGCGCCGTCGTGTTCCAGCAATAGGACGAGTGGTCACTGTGCCATCCACCGCCCTCAATAGAATCTCGGGGGATGAGCCAATAATGTAAAAGTCCTTCAAGTTCAGGAAGAACATGTAGGGCGAAGGGTTTATGCCGCGCAGTGCCTGATAGATATCCAGCGGGCGGGCGCTGGTGCGCCGGCTAAGGCGCTGGGAGAGCACAATCTGGATGGCTTCGCCGGCGACGATGTATTCCCTGGCTTTGGCGACAACAGCCTCAAATTCTTTTCTGGTGAGGTTAGAAACGGTTTCTGTCGGCCGGGCTGGCTTGGGCGCTGCCCTGGCGGGCCGGGGGCGCTCTGGGGGCGCTTCCAGTCTCTTTACCAGGTTTTCTATCTTGGCCACCGCCGCCCCATAGGCGCTATCGGAGTCGCCATCGGCGCGGGCGTGGCTGACAACCTTAATCTTATTATGGGCGTGGTCGAAAATGAGCAGGGTATCAACGAACATGAACACCGATTCGGGCAGAGCCAGGGGGTCAGACTCTGGCGATGGAATTTGCTCGAAGCGCCGCACTGTTTCGTAGGCAAGGTAGCCCACGGCGCCACCGCAAAAATCAGGCAGTCCGCTTACCGGCACCAGCTTGTGTTTGGCTAACTCCTCGGCGATGAGGTGGAAGGGGTCAGCCTTATCTCCCTCCCTGGTGCTCACCAGCCGATAGGGCTCGGTGCCGATGAAGCTGTAGCGTGCCGCGCGTTCATCACCCTCAACGCTCTCCAGAAGGAAGGAATAGTCGCCGCGTTTCACCTTCAGGAAGGCGGAAAGAGGGGTATGCTTTTCGGCATCAATCTGGCGGTATACCGGCACCAGATTGCCCTGCTTTTTTAGCTCCTTAAATTCTTCTAGCGTGGGATGGTACATGATAGATTTTTAAAGCCTCCTCTTTTTAAAGACAAAAAACCCCTCGCCTATAGGGGCGAGAGGTCAATCCTTCGCGGTGCCACCCTAATTAATTGCTATCTGGCAACCATCTCATTTCGGGTACGACCCTTCACCTTAAAGAGCGATACCCTGGGCTCTGTTAACGGTGCCCCTCCGACAAAGCCTACTTAAGTTTAAAACCCTTTCGGTCTGCGGCTCCCGAGTCCATTCAACCCTAGCGCTGGCGCCGGCTTCCACCTTCCCCGGCTCTCTGAAAGCCCCGCTGCAGGGCCTACTAGTCTCGTTCTCAGCCTTTAAGCTATATTCAATTATGGTAAGTTTAATATATTATCGGCTTTTTGTCAAGTTACTCTTTTAGTGCAGCCGTTCCATTAGGTTGGGCAGATTACCCTCCAGGTACAGTTTTACCGCTTCGTCGATGCTGGTGATATCGGTGACGATAGGCTCGATGTTGCTGCTTTTTAAACCATCGTATGCCCCCCAGCCCATGCCGCCGACGATTAGGACCTGGCAGTCGGCGATAGTTTCCATCATGCTGGTATGCCTTGCCTGGGCGCCTTCGCCGTAGCCATGTCTCTCCCCGGGGGCTGAATCGGGGTGGTGGGCGGCAAAGTCGCGGTGTCCGCTCTTAGCCCGTGTCTCCTTAGCCGTAACCTTGCCCTCTTCCACCGTTACCACCAGGTAAGACGGCGCCCGCCCAAAGTGCTGGCTGATAGTGGTACCATCTTCGGTAATAGCCGCAATCTTCATAGTTTTCCTCGTTTTCCTCCTTTAATTTAAGGTAACACAGGTATCGTGCACCACCTTGAGCTTGTGCTGGTGGCAGAAGGCTATAGCCGCCTCGCTTTCCGAGCCGGGTTGAAGCCATATGCGGTCGAGCCCCAGTCTCAGGCACTCCTTGAGGGTGGCCTCGGTTACCTCCGGCGGCACCACAAAGTCGACCACATCGACCTTGGCCGGAATATCAGCTAACTTAGGATAGCACTTGACCCCTTCGATTTCCTCAAGCCGGGGATTCACCGGGTAGACCTCGTAGCCGCGGCCGGTCAGGTTCCTGAATATCTTGTTGCCGTACTTCTGCTCATCATCGGTGGCGCCGATAACGGCGAACCTCTTCTGGTCCATAAATTCCTTTATCAGCTCCTGCATAATACCCCCCTTATTCTCCGGTGATTCCGGGCGGCGCCAACTCAAAGTTGCCGCCCTCAATCCTTATCGCCTTGCTGTTGAGCAGGGCATCGGCTATTTTCCGCCGCGCCGAGGCCAGCACCCTCTGAAAGGTGGAGCGGGAGATGTTCATCCTTCGGGCGCTCGGCTCCTGCTCCAAGCCTTCCAGGTCTTTAAGCCGTATCGCCTCCGCTTCCTCTATCGAGAGGCGCACTTCGTCAAGCAGCCGAAGCGGTATACCGGCCGGCTTGAGGTAGGTCGCTTCCGGCAGGAAGGCAACACGGCGGCACTTTGGCAGTCGGGGCATAGCTCCACACTCCCCTGTTGATAATGAGCATATGCTCATTATCATCCTAGCACCTTTCCCTTAAATAGTCAATAATTATCGGCGGTGAAGCGGGAATTAAAGGCGGGGAAATTATTGACTTTGTCCTGAATTAGTGATATATCTAGTTCAAAATCAAAAGGAGGATTTAACAATGGCTAAAGCTAGGGCCAAAGCAAAAGGCAAAACGACAAGAAAAGCCACCGGCAGGGCAGGGGGCAAGACAAGCACCGGTCTGGAGCCCAACGTTGCCGGATTACTGTGCTACGTGTTAGGTTGGGTAACCGGGTTGGTCTTCTTCCTTCTGGAGCCGAAAAACAAGTTCGTGCGCTTTCATGCCATGCAGTCGATAATCACCTTCGGCGCATTTACTGTAGTCTGGTTTGTAATAGGCATGTTCAGCCTGATTCCTGTTCTTGGCATCGCTTTCAGTGTAATCAACGGTATCATCGGGCTATTCGCACTTGTTCTCTGGATAGTGCTAATGGTTAGAGCCTATCAGGGGGAGAAATTTAAACTCCCCGTGGCTGGTGACATCGCCGAGAGACAGGCTTAAAAGAAGGATTGAATAGTGGCTAGAGCGAGCAGGGGGCTGGAGCCAAACCTGGCGGGATTGCTGTGTTACCTGGTAGGCTGGATAAGCGGGCTGGTCTTCCTTATTCTGGGAAGAGATAAGTTCGTGCGCTTTCACGCCTTGCAGTCGATAGTTACCTTCGGCGCTCTTACCGCCGCCTTTAGCCTTATCCTGGTGCCGGTTATCGGTTGGTTGTTTAGCTACATCGTCGCTTTGCTCGCCTTTATCCTCTGGATAATACTGATGGTTAAAGCCGCTAAAGGGGAGAAATATAAGCTCCCCTGGGTCGGTGACTTCGCTGAGAAATATGCTTAGGTTTTGGTAAATAGCTTTAAAGTAAGGAGGAAGCAAAATGAAAAAGCTCATAGCGTTAGCGCTGGTAGTGGTTATGGTGCTGGGTTGTATCAGCCTGGTTGCCTGTAACGGGGGAGATGGGGGTGGGGTGACGGTGCCGCCGGCTGGTGGCACAACGACGCCCGCCGGTGGGGAAACGACGACACCGCCGCCGGATGAGACAACAACACCCCCGGAGGAAACGTTAGAAGACATTCTGGGGTATGGAGCGGGCATAACCGCGGTGCAATACGAAATGGTGATAACTGCTCCCGGGGTTCCCGAAATGACTACAAACGTGTGGATTGAGCAGGACAAGATGAGGACCGAAATGACCGAGGGCGAGGAGACCGTGATTATGATTGCCGACTTCGGTGAGCAGGTCCTTTATATGTATATGCCGGATTATGGCATGGCTTATGAAATGGCATTCACCGCGCCGACAGAATCGGCCCTGGAAGCGGCTCAGTCCATCCCCGACTACGAATACACAATTCTCCGCACCGAGACCCTGAACGGGATGGAATGCCTGGTGGTCGAATATGCCTCCCCAGAGGGAACAGCCCAAATGTGGATATGGAAAGATTACGGCTTCCCGATTAAGACCGTGGTGACGACGCCGCAAGGTACGATTACATCCGAGTTTAGGGATATACAATTTGGCGATATTGAAGACGAAATGTTCGAACTGCCAGCGGGTGTCACCATAATCAGCCTATGAGGCGTAAGCCGCTGGCAAGGCTATAACACTGCCTTAAGTTATGAGTAAGTTTATCGATAAATTGATTCTGGCTTCTCAGGGCGAGAAGCCCATGGGATTTCGGGCGGCGGCAACGGGGGCGTCGCCCAAGCCCGGGATGCTGTTGGTGGCTCTGGTGGCTACCAGCGCTGCCAGGACTGCCGGCGCCGACGCCGTTCTGTTCTCCGTCCCCAAAACGGGGGCAAAGTCACCCAAGCTTGATGTTCCCTGGGGCGGCTGGCTCAAAGCGGTAACCACCTCGGGAGTCAAGCAGTTGGGGGAGGGGGGCGCCGACTTTGTTGTCTTTCCCGCCGAAAGTGTTTCTAGTGCCATACTCGAAGATGATAAGTTGGGCAAGATACTGGAGGTCGAGCCCGGGCTTGACCTGGGGTTATTAAAGGCAGTCGATGACCTGCCGGTAGACGCGGTGCTCATTGCCGGGGAGAAGCCCTCCCTGACCTGGCAGGACCTCATGCTCTTCCGGCGCTGTGCCAGCATTTCAAGCAAGCCACTGCTGGTTTCGGTGCCTTCCGAGGTAGCCGCCAGCGAGCTTCAGGCCCTGTGGCAGGCCGGGGTGGTTGGTGTGGTGGTGGGGGCGGCAAAGACAGCCGAACTGCGCAAGATTATCGATAAGCTGGTCCCGCCCTTGACGGGTAAGGTGAGAAAAGCCGAACCGCTGGTGCCCCGCATTAGCGGCGATAGCCGGATAAAATTGGGAGAGGAAGAGGAAGAAGAGGACGAGGAGTAATCTTTAGGGGCTGGCCTGGGTCATCTGCCAGGACTTGCCCTCGGTGGTAATAGCCGGAGCGATTACCATCTCCGCTTTTTGCATTTCCTTGATGTTGCGCGCCCCGCAGACGCCCATTGCCGTGCGCAGCGCCCCGATGAGGTTCTGACTGCCATCGGTAACCGAGGTGGGGCCGAAGAGGATTTGCTCCATCGTCCCCGTGGTGCCTACTTTTATCCGTGTTCCCCGGGGTAGCGCTGGGTGGGGGTGGGACATACCCCAGTGATAGCCCAGCCCGGGAGCCTCTTTGGCCTGGGCCAGAATGGAGCCCAGCATTACGGCATCGGCACCGGCGGCAAAGGCTTTGCAAAGGTCTCCGCCGTTGCGGAAGCCGCCATCGGTGATTATGGGCACATACCTTCCCGACTGGCGCTGGTATTCATCCCTGGCCGCGGCGCAGTCCATGGTGGCCGTTATCTGGGGGACACCGACGCCGAGTACCTGCCGGGTGGTGCAGGCTGCCCCCGGCCCGACCCCCACCAGGACCGCCGAGATTCCGGTCTTCATAATATCCAGGCAGGCGCTGTAGCTGACGCAGTTGCCGACGATTACGGGCATGGGCACCGACTTTTGCAGCTCGGTGAAGATTAGCCCCCGGTAGCTCTTGGAGACGTGCTTGGCGGTGGTGACCGTGGACTGGACGGCCAGGATATCGGCCTTGGCTTCGGCGATTATGGGAGCCAGGCGCTTGGTGTTAGCCGGCGTCACCGAGACGGCGCAGGTCGTCCCCGCTTTTTTAATGGCCTCTATTCTCTCGGCGACCAGCTTTTCCTTAATCGGCGCCGAGTAGACCTTCTGCAGTTTGGCGGTGACCTCGGCGACGGGAGCGCGGGCAATATCGGCCAGGACCTCCTCGGGGTTGTCATAGCGGGTCTGCACCCCTTCCAGGTTGAGGACGGCCAGCCCTCCCAGCTTGCTTAAAATAACGGCCGTTTTGACATCGACCACGGCGTCCATGGCTGAGGCCAGGATGGGGAGGGCGAAGGTGAAGTCGTCTATTTTAAGTTCAATGTTGGTCTGGTCGGGGTTGATGGTTACATCTCCGGGGACGATAGCCACTTCGTCAAAGCCGAAGGAGCGCCTCAATTCTCTGAATCTGGGTTTAGCCATCTTGCACCTTCTTAAAGGGTAACTATAGCAAAAACGGCTCTTTAAAGTCAAGGAATTTTGGGGGGTGTTTCTTTCCCCTCCCCCTTTTTATATCTTTTCCCGCCCAGCCCGTCCTCGGAGGCGGTGCCCCTATTACATCTCCCCGACAAGGGGATAAGGG
>DUEC01000050.1 GCA_011176635.1 Dehalococcoidia bacterium
AAGACCACAAAATAGCCGCCTGGTTTGATTTTTCTCTCCGTCTCTGGTTTAATTAACAGGATAACAAGAGGAAAAGATATGGATGTCTTGAAGATAAAGGCCAGCAAAAGAGAGATACTGGGCAAGAAGACCAGATTCCTGCGCCGCCAGGGCTTAACCCCGGTCCACCTCTTCGGGCACGGGCTTGATTCACTGGCGCTGCAGTGCGATACCCCCAACCTCCAGCGGACTATAGCCCGGGCGGGAATGACCCGCCTCATCACCCTGGCCATTGAAGGGGATAAACAGCCCCGGAGCGTTTTTATCCGGGAGATTCAGAGAGAGCCCCGCAGTGGGGAACTGCTCCACGTTGACTTCTACCAGGTGAAAAAGACGGATAAGATAAGGTTCGACGTGCCCATCATCCTGGTCGGTGAAGCCCCGGCAATGAAGGAAAAGGGGCGCGTCCTGACCCACAGCCTGACCAGCCTGAGCCTGGAGTGCCTGCCCGATAAGCTCCCGCCCAACATAGAGGTTGATTTGAGCCCCTTAGAGGAGATGGACCAGGCAATCTTCGTCAGGGACCTTTCCCTTAGCCCCGATATCACCGTTATCACCGACCCCGACCAGATGGTGGTCAGGGTCAGCGAGGCGCGCATTGAGGTGGAAGAGGTAGTTGAAGAAGAGGTAGCCGAAGAGGAATTAGTCGGTGAAGAGGCCGAAGGCGAAGAGGGCGAGGCTGAGGCGCCGGCTGAGGAAAAACCGGGAGAGAAACCGGCTGATTAGAGCCCTTGAGTCCGCTTGAAGTTAATCGGGGTTGTGCTATAATCGGCTCGTGATTATCGACTTTCACACCCATGTCCTACCGCCCCAAATAAAGAAAGACCGCAGCAAGTACATAGAGCTTGACCCCTCTTTCGCCGTCCTCTACTCAAAGCCCGAGGCAAAGATAGCCACCGCCGAGGAGCTTATCGCCAGCATGGATGAAGCCGGCATCGACATCTCGGTTATCCTCAATTACGGCTGGACCACTCACGAGCTTTGCCTCGAGACCAATGACTATATCCTGGAATCGGTAGCCCGCTATCCCCAGAGGCTGGTGGGCTTCGGCGCCGTCCAGCCCCAGTCGCCGCAAGCCGCCGTAGCCGAGATTGAGCGCTGCGCCCAGGCCGGCATAAAAGGGGTGGGCGAGCTGAGGCCGGACTTACAGCTATTCGACCTCGCCGACGAGGTAGTGATGGCGCCCCTGGTCGAGGCTTTAGAGAAAAACGGGCTGATTATGCTCATCCACGCTTCCGAGCCGGTAGGCCACGACTACCCGGGCAAGGGAAACATCACCCCGGATATGCTCTACCCCTTTATCACCAGCTTCCCCGACTTGAAGCTGGTCTGCGCCCACTGGGGGGGAGGACTGCCCTTCTACGCCCTGATGCCCGAGGTCAAGAAGGCTCTGGGCAACGTCTTCTTCGACACCGCGGCTTCACCCTTTCTCTATACGCCTGAAATATACAGTCAGGTCGTCCAGTTGGTGGGCGGGGACAGGATTCTCTTCGGTAGCGACTATCCCCTGCTGGCGCCGGGCCGGCTGCTCAAGGAGATTGAAGCTACGGGATTACCCCCGGAAACAAAGGAGCTAATCCTGGGCGGTAATGCCCGGAAACTGCTCGGTATCGAGGGTAAATAGCCGTGGAGCCGGTACGCTGTTTTATCGCCGTTGAGTTACCTGAGGATATAAAGAAGGGGCTTAAAAGCCTCCAGGCCCGCCTGAAGTCGGGGGGGCAGTTCCCGGCCAAGTGGGTCGACCCCTACAGCATTCACCTGACTTTAAAGTTTTTGGGCAACGTCGCCCCGGACAGGCTGGACGAGATAACTGCCGCTATGGAAGAGGCATGCCGGGGAGTATCTCCATTTAACCTTGAGGTCAAGGGTTTGGGCGTTTTCCCCAACCCGAGGCGGGTGCAGGTAGCCTGGGTGGGAGTAGGCGGGGAGGTGGAAAAGCTGGCCCACCTCCAGCAACGCCTTGAGTCGGCCCTGGCGGGGCTGGGCTTTGCCCCGGAGAACAGGCGATTCGCCCCCCACTTAACTTTAGCCCGCCTCCGCGACCGGGCCTCCACCGATGAGCGGCAGAGATTCGGCCAGCTTATCGCTGACAGCGAATTCGAGGCCGGCTATTCCTGGCCGGTATCAGCCGTCAACTTGATGAGGAGCCAGCTAACCAAGGAGGGCGCCATTTACAGCCGAATCAGCTCGGTGGCGCTTTAAATAAGCCCTTGCCAACCACCGCCCTTATAGTGTATACTGCATAAGATTCAAACCTAATTTCGGTTGGGAGGAGGACTTCATGGAACAATCCAATTTCCCCAAATGTCAAAAGTGTAATTCTGGAGACCTGGTGCCCCTGTCTGATTTCGGCAGTCAGGGCGCAGCCATTCACTACAAGGCCTGGGTCTGCACCAATCCTGATTGCGGGTTCAACCTGAAAATCAGGAACGGTGATGTCTATATTAACGAACCCATTGTCAGCGGGGCGCTCCACAACCCGCGCGCTCGTTAAAAAGCAGTCGCTGTAAAAGCTCTAGACTATTGGTGCTGAATGTGCTTCCTCAGTTAACCAGATTCAAGGGGATAGCACTAGACCTCCTATTTCCACGCTGGTGTGTCGGCTGCGGGAAGGAGGGAGACTTTATCTGCCCTTCCTGCCGCAAGTCCTTGCCCAGAATTAAGCCCCCGCTTTGCCCCCGTTGCGGCCAGCCCCAGGGCAGTGATTCCTTATGCCCCAACTGCGCCGATTGGCAGGCGGAGATAGACGGCATCCGCGCCCCCTTTCGCTTTGAGGGGACGATGCGCCAGGCTATCCTCGAGCTGAAGTACCGGAACTTAAGAGCCCTGGCCGGGTTCCTCGCCCGCCTGCTTTATGACTACCTCAGCACCAGCCCCCTGCCCGGTGATGTCCTGGTGCCGGTGCCACTGCACCGCAAACGCTTAAGAGAACGCGGCTACAACCAGTCCCGCCTGCTGGCCAAAGAGCTGTCCAAGCTCAGCACCCTGCCGCTGGTGGACGACTGCCTCATCCGTCAGCGCCACAGCTCCCCCCAGGCCAGAACGCCCACCGTCGACCAGCGGCGGAGCAACGTCGCCAACGCCTTTGCCTGCCGCGACCGCCGCTTAAAAGATAAGCAGGTCCTGCTTATAGACGATGTTTCTACTTCAGGGGCCACCCTCGATGCCTGTGCGCGGGCGCTGAAGGCGTCTGGTGCCGCCTCGGTGTGGGGGCTGGCGCTGGCCAAGGAGGTCTAGGGAAATCAAGGCTTTTAAGAAGGAGCGTGAACCGATGGAGCTACAGATAACCGGCAAAAACGTAGAATTAACCCCCGCCCTGCGCCAGTCCATTGAGCGAAAGCTGGGCAAATTGGAGCGCCACCTGCCCAATATCACCGAGTACAAGGTGGAAATCTCGGCGGAGAAGACCAAGTCGCCGGAACAGCACTTCGTCGTCCAGGTAACCCTGGACAGCAACGGTACCCTGCTCCGGGGCGTGGAGAGGGGGCAGGACCTGCTCAAAGCGGTGGGCAAGGTAGCCGCCGTCATGAACCGGCAAATCGAACACCACAAGGGCAAGCTCTATGAAAAGGGGAGGGGAAACTCGCTGGCCAGGGGCGAATTCAAGGAGGAGAAGACCCAACCAGCCCGAAAGGTGGTCAAGGTCAAGCGTTTTGCCGTCAAGCCCATGTCGGTAGCCGAAGCCACCGACCAGATGGAGCTCCTGGGGCACGATTTCTTCCTCTTCTTCAACGCCGATAGCGAGGAGCTAAACCTGCTCTATCGGCGGCGGGACGGCAACTACGGGCTGATTGAGCCCGAGCTGAGGTAAAACAGGTGCCGACCGCCTTAGCCGGAGAGCTAAAGTACTTTATCGCCGATACCGAGCGGGGCTGGGTGGGGATATTGGGCTCAAATTCCGGACTGCGGCAGACCACCCTGCCCTGCCCCAGAGCCGAGGAAGCCGAGAGGCGGCTGGGCGATGTCTTGAAAGGTGCCACCTTTTATAAAAAACCCTTCGCCGGCCTGGTGGAGCGCCTGAAAAGCTACCTTGCCGGTAAGCGTGTAGACTTCCCCGATGCCGTTGACCTCTCCACGGCTACCCCCTTCCAGCGCCGGGTATGGCAGTTAACCAGGCTCATCCCCTACGGAGAGACCAGGAGCTATGGCTGGATAGCCTCGCATTTGGGCAAAACTGGGGCGGTGCGGGCGGTGGGGCAGGCCCTGGCTAAAAACCCCCTGCCCATTATCATCCCCTGCCACCGGGTCGTGGCCGGTGATGGTAACTTAAGCGGCTACAGCGGGGGCATAGAGATGAAGCGGTACCTCTTGCGGCGGGAAGCCGCTCCTTAAAGCGAACCGCTAGTCTACTATGATGACGGTGAATACCTTGGTCTCGCCTATACCGCCACCCTGCCACGGCTGGCTATAGGTCAGGGTCAGCTCGGTCTCCCCCACCGCCAGCGGCAGGAAGTGGAAAAACTCAATGCCGCCGCCACCGATAAGACCCTCTTCACTCGGCCGGTATTCGCTCTCGCCGCCGATAAGCTCCAGCATGGTCTCGTCGTAGCTTGCCTGCCAGCTATAGCCGGTGGTGGGATTGGAACCGAGGGCGATATAAAACTCCTCGCCGAGGCCAATCTCTATCGTCTGGCCGGCATCGGTGGAGGTCTGAACATCCAGGCAGCCCGTCGTCGAACAGATGATTAATACTGCGGCTAGTAATGCCGCCGTGGCCAATATCAGAAGTTTTTTCACCGGAGCCTCCTCGTTATCACTTACCCACTATTTACTATTATAACGGAAAAAGAGAAAAAAGGTTAGCCCGCCGCTTAAATACCGCTCAGGGCAGCCAGTCGGGGCGGGGGGCGGATGGCTTAGCCCGGTAGCGGCTGGCACTCAAGCGGTCTCTGATTTTTACGTTTAAGAAGTCCTCCTCATATTTTTCAACCAGTCCTTCGCTGGCGAAGCTGTAGTATTTATTCTCGCCGATGATGATATGGTCCAGCACCCTAATCTGCATAATGTTGCCGGCGAAGACCAGGTCTCGGGTCACCTCTTTATCCTGACGGCTGGGCTCGGGGTCGCCGGAGGTGTGGTTGTGGACAAAAATGAGCGAGATAGCGTCATGCTTAATGGCTTCTCTCATGATTTCCCGCGGATAAACGGAGCTGGCATTAACCGTCCCCTCAAAAAGGTCGGCGATTTCAATAATCTGGTTCTGCCCGCTCAAGTAAATAACCTTGAAGACCTCTTTCTTGAGGTCGCGCATGGAGAGGTAGAGATAATCAAAAATCTCTTTGGCCGATTTATAGACCGGCCTGTCCATAATTCTCTGTCTGAGAAACTCCTCGGCTACCTCCCAGACCAGCTTGATGCCGAAGGCGTTATGGGCGCCGATGCCTTCTATCTGCTGTAGCTCCCGGGGAGAAGCTGATAGCGCCCCCCTCAAAGTCTTGAACCGTTTGAGCACCTCCTTGGCCGCCTGTTTGCAGTCCTTGCGGGGCGAGCCCAGGGTCAGAAGGAGCTCGATGACTTCATAGTCCTGAAAGCCGCTAAGCCCCGACTTGATGAACCTCTCCCGCAACCTCTTTCTATGACCCTGTGCCGTTTCTTTATTCGGCATCGACCCCCTCCTCGTCTTCCGGTTGCAGGCTTTCCAGGATTTCCTTAGCCCGTTTGCGATAGCCGGAAGCCACCATTATCCGGCAGGGAAAAGTGGAAACGCCCATGAACGATGAGGCATCTCCGGGATTGACCATAGCCGGGATGCCGTTCTGGAGCAGTATGTCCTTCCATATCTCGGCGGCGAGCTGGTCGGGAGCAGTAGTTAATATCAGCCACCCCTTGGCTTCAGCCATTGGGCTCCATCCTCAGCCCCTCCTCCCCCACCAGCTCCACCAGGCGCTGGTGAAGTTCGGGGCAGTAGTTGGTGTATATATTGGAAAGCTTGAGGTTGACCACCCTGTCCCCGTTGACGACACACATGTTGACCTCGTCATCGCCGGGAAAGATCCTCAGGGTATCGACCAGTTTATTCAGACAGGCGACGTCGTTGTCGATGTTTTCGGTCTGCTTGATGCTTATGGTAAGGCGGCGGCTCTTGACCGGTTCGGCAGGGGCCGGCGCTGGCTCTTCCTCCGGGGCCGCCTCCGGCTGGTAGCGGCGCACGTTCTCGCAGCTCAACTGCAGGCGCTCATCCCTCAGCCTTACCCTGCCCTCGACCAGCAGTATATCGCCTTCCTGCCAGAGCTCCCTGGTGCCGACATAGACATCGGGCCAGACCATCACCTCCACCCTGCCGTCGAGGTCTTCCAGCATAACGCTGGCAAAGGGGCGGCGGTCTCTGGTGAAAGATTGGCGGACCGAGGCTACCATTCCCGCCACCACGATGGTCTGCCCCGCCAGCTCGGCATCGACATGGCCGCAGAGGACGGTATCCTCCGCCGCCACCTTGCCGGCAAAGGCGGCGAAGGGGTGCTCCGAGAGGTATACCCCCATCAGCTCCCTCTCCCAGGACAGCTTATCCTTGAGGGAGATTTCGGCGGCTTCCAGCTCCAGGCTGGCTAGGGGGGCGGGCACTCCCTCCCCCCAGAGGTCGAACATGGTGGTCTGCCCCGTCTCCCGCAGGTGCTGTTCCCGCTGTGCCAGGGCCAGGATGCGCTCGACGTTGTGGAGCAGGGTGCCGCGGTCGCCCAGGCAATCCAGGGCGCCGGCCTTAATCAAGCTCTCCATCGCCCGCCGGTTCACCGCGCGCAGGTCGGCGCGGCGGCAGAGGTCTTCAATAGACTTGAACTGGCCGCCCTTCTGGCGCTCGGCGACCAAGGGCTCCACCGCCCCCAGCCCCACGTTCTTGATTGCCGTCAGCCCGAAGCGGATGGCGGCGGCATTGCCGTCGCCGCCCCCCTCTATGGAAAAGCTGGTCAGGCTCCGGTTCACGTCCGGGGGCAAGACCTCAATACCTAAGCGGCGGCACTCGGCGACGGCCGTGGCCACCTTCTCCGACTGGTCGTAATGGGTAATCAGGAAGGCGGTGATATACTCTGCGGGGTAGTTAGCCTTGAGATAGGCGGTCTGATAGGCGATAAGGGCATAGCTGAAGCTGTGCGCCTTGTTGAAGGCGTAGCCGGCGAAGGGCTCGATAAGGGCGAAGACCTCGTCGGCGACATCGGCGGAATAGCCCATCTCCCCGGCGCCGGCGACAAAATTGCGCTTTTCCTTCTGCATAACCGAGGTAATCTTCTTGCCCATCGCCTTGCGGAAGATATCGGCCTGCCCCAGGCTGTAGCCGGCCAGGGCCTGGACGATGAACAATACCTGTTCCTGGTAGACAATCACCCCGTAGGTCTCCTCTAATATGCTGGTCAGAGCCGGGTGGGGGTAGCGGATAGGCTCAAGGCCGTGCTTGGCTTTGATAAAGGTGGGAATGTGCTCCATAGGCCCGGGGCGGTAGAGGGCTATCATGGCGGCGATATCGCCGAAGGTGGTGGGCTTGAGCTCTTTGATATAGCGGCGCATACCCGCCCCCTCCAGCTGAAAGACGCCTACTGTTTCCCCTGAAGACAAGAGGGCAAAGGTCTTGCTGTCATCCATGGGGATGTGGTGCAGGTCAATCTCAACGCCGCGGCTCTGGCCGATAATCTCTTTGGCTTTGCCCAGAATGGTCAGGTTAGCCAGACCGAGAAAGTCCATCTTGAGCAGCCCGATGCGGGCAATGTCTTCCATGCTGAACTGGGTCATGACCGTGGTCGCCTCACCGTCGCCCTTGCTCGCCCGCTGCAAGGGGACATGTTTGGTCAGCGGCTGGCGGGAGATAACCACGCCGGCGGCGTGGGTGCTGGCGTGGCGGGCGATTCCCTCCAGGCGGCGGGCGGAATCAATCAGGTTGCGGATAACCTTATCATCTTCATAGACAGTGCGCAGTTCGCTGTTTTCATCCAAGGCCCTCTCCAAGGTCATTCCCGGGCGGAAGGGAATCAGGCGGGCGACTCGGTCAACCTCGCTATAGGGCATACCCAGCGCCCGACCGACATCCCTGAGGGCGGCCCTGGCGCCCAGGGTGCCGAAGGTAATAATCTGGGCAACGTGGTCCTGGCCGTATTTCTTGGAGACGTAAGCGATGACCTCGTCGCGGCGGGCGTCCTCAAAATCCAGGTCTATATCGGGCATCTCCTTGCGCTCAAGGTTCAAAAAGCGCTCAAAGACCAGCTTGTTCTCCAGGGGGTCAACCTCGGTGATGCCCAGACAGCGAAGGATAATGCTGGCGGCGGCACTGCCCCTGACCCCGAAGAGGATGTTCTGCTTCTTGGCGAAGGAGATGATGTCCCAGACAACCAGCAGGTAATTGGCGAACTGGGTCTGCTTTATTACCTCCAGCTCGTAGTCAAGCCGTTCTTTTATCTCCGGGGCGGGGTCGGGGTAGTATTTAGACAAACTCTGATGGCAGAGTTCGGCCAGGAACTGGTCGGCGGTCTCACCCTCCGGCAAGTCTACCTCGGGGAGGTGGAGGCGGCCGAACTCGAGCTTTAAGCTGCACATATCGGCAATGCGTTGGGTGTTCTCCAGCGCCTGGGGGATATCCTGATAAAGCTCGGCCATCTCCTGGGGGCTCTTTAGGTAATAGAAGTCGCCGGCCATCTTTATTCTCTTCTCGTCATAGATGGAGGAGTTGGTGCCGATGCAGAGTAGCAGGTCGTGGGCCGAGGCGTCTTCCTGATTGACGTAGTGAACATCGTTGGTGGCCACCAGCGGTATATCCAGCTCCTGGCTCATGGCGATGAGGCCCTGGTTTATCGGCTCCAGCTCGGGGAGGGGGTGGCGCTGTATCTCCAGGTAAAAATCGCCGAAGGTCTGCTTATACCAGAGGGCGGCCTGCTTCGCCTCCTGGTGGCGCCCCTCCAGAATAAGGCGGGGGACCTCGCCGACCAGACAGCCGCTCAAAGCGATAAGCCCTTCATGGTGCTGTTCCAGTAGCTCCTTGTCCACCCTGGGCCGGTAATAAAACCCCTCAAGGTGCGCCCTGGTGATGAGCTGGATTAGATTGCGGTAACCGTTCTGATTTTTGGCCAGCAGAACGAGGTGGTAGTTGCTCTTATCGCTGGCATTGCGGCTAAAACGGCTGCTGGGGGTCAGATAGGCCTCGCAGCCGATGATGGGCTTTATCCCCGCTTCCTTAGCGGCAAGGTAGAACTCGATAGCGCCGTACATAACCCCGTGGTCGGTTATGGCCAGGCTGTCCATGCCCAGTTCTACGGCGCGCTGCACCAGATGGGGGATGCGGCACATGCCGTCAAGCAGGCTGTATTCGGTATGGACATGGAGATGGCTGAACATGGCTCTGGCTTATTATAACAACAGGCTCGGTTTTTGGGAATACGGTTTTAGGAGACAACGGCTTTAAAAATTCAAAGAAATCTTTGATTGCCCCCCTCCACCATTTTGGTATCTTTTCCCACCCACCGCCCTTTAAGGAAGCTCCCCCCATTTTCATCGGTTGTCTTGATTCCCATACCCACCCACCCAAAAGAGGCTTGGCCTCTCTTTGACTTTCTCATTTTGGGGTGGGGGAGTAGATGGTCTTAAAGGGGTATCGACCCCTATAGGGTGGGCCGGGTGGGAAGAAAAACCTGTCTTAAAAACGGGGCGGGGTAACAGAGTTTCAGAGGCGGAGCCTATGAGGGCGGGTTGGGTGGGAAGAAAAACACCCTATTCTTTTTAACCCCGACGGTGTAAAATCT
>DUEC01000051.1 GCA_011176635.1 Dehalococcoidia bacterium
TCTGCTAAACTGTTTATGGCACAAGATGAAGAAATTTGCAAGGACTATATCCGGTGTTACTCCGGTGGCGGTGATGACCCAGCCGCGGAAATGCCCCGGCCAGTGCGTATACTGCCCTACTTACTCAGCTATTCCTCAGAGCTATACCCCGGAATCGCCGGCGGTGCTGAGGGCGATAAGGTGCGGCTTTGATGCCAAAAAGCAGGTCAGGCTGAGATTAAAGGTCCTCTCCGAGATGGGGCACCCCACCGATAAGGTCGAGCTGATAGTGATGGGGGGCACCTTCCTGGCTTACCCCGAGGACTATCAATACCAGTTTATCAAGGACTGCTTTGACGGCTTAAACAACCAGGAATCAGCCGACCTGGAAGAGGCCAAGAGGCTCAACCAGACGGCGGCCCACCGCTGCACCGGGCTCTGCATCGAGACCAGGCCCGACTGGTGCCGGCAGGAGGACATTGAAAGAATGCTTGCCTTCGGCGCCACCAGGGTGGAACTGGGCGTCCAGATTCTGGACGATGAAATTTACCGTCTGGTAAGGAGAGGGCACAAGGTTGAAGACGTGGTCAAGGCCACCGCTTTGCTCCGGGAGCACGGCTTTAAGGTGCACTACCACTGGATGCCGGGGCTGCCCGGCTCCACACCGGAGCACGACTTGGAGCTCTCCCGCCAGCTCTTTGACGACGAGCGCTTCCGCCCCGACGGCCTGAAGCTCTACCCCACCATGGTCGTCGAGGGCACCGAGCTGGAGAGGTGGTACCGGCAAAAACGCTACCAGCCCTATGAAATCAGCACCATGGTCAAGCTGATGGTGGACATCAAGTCTATCGTGCCCAAGTACGTGCGCATATCGCGGGTGCTGCGCGACATACCGGCCAAGTACATCACCGCCGGCTGTAAGGACTCGCTCCGAGGGGTAGTCAAACAGCGCATGAAGCAGCAGGCGATTGAATGCCAGTGCATACGCTGCCGGGAGTACGGCCACCGGGCGCGGGACGGCTGGGAAATAGGCCCGCCCCGCCTGGTGAGGATGGACTATGAAGCCTCCGGGGGCAGGGAAATCTGCCTCTCTTTCGAGGACGAGAGGGAAACACTGTTCGGGCTTTTGCGGCTGAGGATTCAGCCCCAGGATGGGGGCAACTCGGCCCTGGTAAGGGAGTTGCACGTCTACGGGCCCGAGGTCCCTCTGAGCCAACAGCAGGAAAGCGCCGCCCAGCACAAGGGCCTGGGCAAAGCCCTGCTCCGAGAGGCGGAGCGAATTGCCAGCGAGGAATTTCAGGCGCCGAGAATGACAATCTTGAGCGGCGTCGGCGCCAGAGAATACTACCGAAGCGAGTTCGGCTACCAACTGCAGGGAGACTACATGGTCAGGGAGCTAGTCCCTCTCCAGCTCTCTTAAGCGCCCATCGCCGATACCGAAGTGATGGGCTATTTCGTGGCGGACTACCTTTTGTATCCCAGCTATAATCTCAGCCTCATCACGGCATTGGATCTCAATCGGCTTCTGAAAGATGGTTATCTTATCCGGCGGCACCAGCCCGTAGTGCCCGCCCCGTTCGGTCAAGGGGACGCCTTCATAAAGCCCGAGCAGGGTCCGCTTGTCCCTCAAGCCAAGCCCGGCCAGCTGGTGTTGGTCGGGCCAGTCCTCGACGACCACGTCAACGTTCTCCAGCCGGGCGCAGAACTCGGCGGGCAGGCCTTCCACCGCCCTGGCCACCAGCCGCTCGAATCTTTCTCTATCCATTAAAATACATCCTACCACGATTTAGGAGCGCCGGCGCCTTGTCCCCCAGACCAGCCAGAGCAAGAAGACGTAGCCGCTGACACAGGCGGCCAGGAGCAGGCTGGCTATGACCAGGCTAAGGGGCGCAGACGCCCCCGGCGAGGGAACATAGCGGATATAGTGAATGGCGGCGCCAGCCAGAGCCCCGCCGAATACCACCGTGGCCGATATCGCCACCGGCAGGCTTTTCAGCTTCTTCAGGCTGGGCTTGATGGCGAGATAGGCGACAAGGGCATCAACGCCCAGAGTGGCCAGGATAAGCAGGACTATAATCACGCGGCTGACCACCATCATGTGGCTGGTGAACGCCCATATCAGGCGGACGACGATGGCGCTGGCGGCGAAGGTCAGAGCGGCTATCAGGCATATCCTTAGCGGTAATCTCATGTCAGCCACCACCTCTCAGGTAGTCAATAGCCCACTGGATGGCATCCTCGCCTTCAAGCTCAAGCTCGTAGTCCGGGGACAGCCCTTCGCCCTCTATCAAACGGCCGTTGGGGGTAAGCCAGCGGGCGGTGGTGATATATAACCCCGAGCCGTCATCAAGCTGGCGAAGGATATTGACACTGCCCTTGCCGAAGGTGGTGGCGCCGGCAATGGTAGCGCGCCCGTAGTCCTGGAGAGCTCCGGCCAGCACCTCGCTGCCGCTGGCGCTATAGCCGTCCACCAGGACCACCATGGGCAGGTAAATGGTGGGAACAGCGGGATTGACCGAGGAAGCGCTATGTACTCCTTCGTTATCGACCACGTCAACCACCACCCCTCCCTCCAGGAAGTAGCTGGCGACATCAACCACGGCATCCAGCAAGCCGCCGGGATTGGAGCGCAGGTCGAGGACAATGCCCGCAGCCCCCTGCCCGGTTATAGTATTGAGCACCGGCGCCAGCTCCTGAGCGGTACGGTCGGTGAACTCGGTAATCCTGATATAGGCGATTTCCTGCCTCATCTCAAACTCAACGCTGGGTATCTCAATCTCGGCCCTGACTATCTCAATCAGCACCGGTTCGGTCTCGCTCTCATGAAGGACGAGGAGGGCGACCGTCGTCCCGCTGGGGCCCCGCACCAGGAGTATAGTATCAAGCAGGCTCATGCCCTCGGTCGACTGGCCATCGACCTCCAGAATTTTATCGCCGGCCCTGATACCAGCCATCTCCGCTGGCGAGCCGGAAATGGGGGCGATAATCACTATCTGGTCGTCCCTGGCCCCCACATAGGCGCCGATTCCCTCGAACCTGCCCTCCAAGTCCTGTATGCCCATCTGGTAGGCTTCAGGGTCAAGGTAGGAGGTATAGGGGTTATCCAGCGCCTCCACCATGCCCCTGATAGCCCCTTGAGCCAGCGCGCCAATGTCTATCTCGTCCTTCTCAACGTAGTCCTGGAGGATTATCTCCCAGGCCTGCTCGACGATACCCAGGTCGGTCTCCGCGGAGTTGCTGGCACTTATAAAACAGCCGGCACCGAAAGACAGGACGACGATAGCCGTCAGTAACAGGCTTAATCCGACAATTTTTATCTTTTTTGACATCGGAATCACTCTCCCTTAAAGCGCTTCTAAAACAAATAGGTTCAAGCGAGGCTATCTTACCAAAGAGGGGATAAAAAAGAAAGGCAAAACGCGGTAAGGCTATTCCGCAGCGGCGACGGCGTCCACCATCCTGATGGTATCCTCCAGGCCGGTGAGGCTGAAGGACAGCCCCAGCTTTCTTAAATCGGCATAGCCCAGCCCGCGGAAGAGCCGACGCCCGGATACCCGGCACATCTCATCATAGAGGCCCGGCCACTCTTTCCCCTGGCGCTGAACGCAGAAGAGGATAAAATCACGAACTACCGGATCGACTGCTTCCATACTGCTTGTCATTAAAAACTGGGCCGCTAACATCCCACTATATGACTAAGCGGCCTGGCTGACAAGCTCACTGAGGGCTGTTGGCATTATATTTTTAGCCCTGATTACGGATAAAAACCGTCGGTTACTTCCCTTTTCTCAGCCCCAAGCTGGAGGGAAAAATCTTTTAAGAAAAGGCCAAGTAAACCTGTAAGCCGAGTTCTGTATCCTTCATTGCTGAAGGACGGTGACCATCTATCTAGCCCTGATGTTACCACCAGGGTCAAGCGACCAACCCAGGGACAGGCCGAGCGTCCCTATGTCCCCCTATTTGGTCTTGCTCCGGATGGGGTTTGCCCAGCCGACTGGTCACCCAGCCGCTGGTGAGCTCTTACCTCACCATTTCACCCTTGCCCCGTTAGGGGCGGTGTGTTTCTGTGGCACTTTCCGTAGGGTCACCCCTCCTGGGCGTTACCCAGCACCCTGCCCGGCGGAGCTCGGACTTTCCTCCCCTCTTCTAAAGAAGGGGGGCGGTCACCCGGTTTACTTGACCTATATATAGTGTAGTATGAGGGGGTTTATTAGTCAACCGGCTCTACCTTGAGTCGCTTTTTACCTACTATTCCCACCAGCCGCTTGCGGAGTTCAAGACAATAGTCAACATGTATATTGGGCAGCCTAAGAATAATAACATTTTCCTCATTGGTTACACGCAAACTTACTTCGTCCTCTCCCGGGAAGTCCCTTAAGGTATCAATCAATTTATGCAGATAGGCTATATCACTTTCCTCCTCACTGGTCTGGTTCAATTTGACTGTTAGTCGATAACCTTCGGCAGGCGGTAAGTGGGCTACCAAGTCTAATGCTTTCTTCGCTAGATTATCGGCCTCTCTGTTCTGCTGGCGGGGAATGTGGGTTATGCTAAAAGTCGCAAAAGAGCCGATGAGCTGGACCACCCTTTGATAGAGCGGCCTTAAGGTGGCTTTCTTTACCCGGTAGCTGCCCTGAATCTGTTTTACCACCAGCTCCGAGTCTGACTTTATGTCAACTTCTTCGGCGCCCAGCCCGATGGCTTTCTCCAGGGCGGCAATGATTGCCCGGTATTCAGCCTGGTTATTGGTGGCTTCCCCGATGCGCTGGGAAATGCGGGCCAGAAACTTGCCCTGCCCGTCCTTGAGGACGGCGCCGATAGCCGCCGGCCCCGGGTTGCCCGATGAGGCGCCGTCGCTGTAGATTACCACCCTTTTCGGATTCATGTTTTTAGCGCCTCAGGCCAGGAAGAGGATTCGCCCGCAGCTACTGCACTGCACCAGGTTGCCACCCCTCGCCTGCTGTAGCTCGGTGGTGGGCAAAGATATACGGCAGCCGCGGCATATCCCCTGCTCCACCCTGGCTACCGCCGTCCCCTTGTCCTTCTTGAGTCCCTGGTAGAACTCGACTGCCTGCGGCTCAATCTCGCCGGCCAGCAGTTGCCGCTTACTCCCAAGGGCGGCCAGCACGCTTTTAAGCCTTTCTTTTTCCTCGGACAGCTGTTTCTGCTGGCTCTGCCACTCGGCGGTCAAGGTCTCCAGGCGTTTGCTTACTTCTGACAGACTGGCTTCAGACTGCTCAACCCGCTCTATTACTTCCAGCGCCTTTTCCTCCAGATGGTCGCGCTGGGTCTTGAGCACATCGACCTCACGCTGGAGATTGGTCAGCTCCTTGGGATTTTTCACCCGGCCGCTGAATAGCGTCTCCTCGGCGGCAGTGAGCTTGGTCACGACATCGTCTATCTCCCATTCGGCGGAGTGCTGTTGGTGCTTCAGTTCTTCCAGGCGCTTTTGCTCCTGCTCAAGCTGTTGCCGGACTTTGGCCACCTCGGCGCTTTCCCCTATCTGGCTGATAACCCGGGCCAGCGCCCGCTCAGCGGACTCAATCTCTAGGTCGACTTCCTGAAGCTGATAAAGTTGTCTGGCAACGCTCATTTTTACCAGCCTATTCTATAACGGCGATAGCATAATATCAATTTATTTAAGAAACCCACCCTTGCTAACGATGGCTTTTCTTCCCACCCTACCCGCCCTCATAAGCTCCGCTTCTAAGA
>DUEC01000052.1 GCA_011176635.1 Dehalococcoidia bacterium
CCGCTAACCGCGTCCCTGAAGATGGGCAGGTGCGGCGGGTAGAAGGTAAAGACGACGAAAGCCACCGCCAACAATATTACCATCACCAGCCCCACCCCACCCGTCCATCTGGGCAGGCGCCTCATGGTCATTACCTTGTAGCTGGCCAGCTGGCCGAGGGCAACGGCTACGAAAAAGAGCAGAATATCGACGAGCAGAATCTCCTCGCCGGCAATAGCCGTATAGGCATAGAAAACAACGGCGATGGTAATCGGCATAACCAAGATACCGATTGCCTTGCCAACCATAAAATTCCTTGCCGAGTGCCTCAAGAACGGGTACTCTACTATGGCATAGAGCAATGCCGGCCAGAAGGCTAACTTAAAATGCTCCCAGACGCTCTCGTTTACGGCGGCAATCACGCCGACGGGCGTCCAGCCGCCAGACCACTCAAAGACAAAGTGCAACAGCGAACCGGCTATGGATATGGCGGCGATGCCGACTAACTCCCACCTTAAGACAGTCCTTTTCATAGTTGATGCTAAAATGCGGAAGTATTCTACCAGGTGCCATAGACTTTACTGTCAACCGATTTCTTTGTCAATACCAGCTAAAGACGAGGCTCTACTCCCTCATCAGCCCCATAATCCCCAGCATGGCAATAAAGGCAAGCCCGGCGCCGAGGTAGAAGGGGGCGGCGGGACTGACCGCCTGCCACAGCCAGCCGGCAATCAGGCTGGCCGGCAAGAGGGTTAGACCAACCACCCCATGATAAAGCCCGTAGGCGGTGCCCCGCTTCTCCTGGGGAACCAAATCGGCGACGAAGGCTCGTGCCACCCCTTCCACTATTCCATAATAGACTCCGTAGCAGGCAAAGAGCAGCCAGACCTGCCACATCTCTGATGCTACGGCAAACCCCAGATAGACCAGGGCGTAGATAAACCAGCCCAGAGTGATAACTCGCCGCCTCCCCAGCCGGTCAGAAAGCATCCCCGCCGGCAGAGCGGTAACGGCATAGGCGATATTGAACACCACCAGCATCAACACCACATAGATAACTGACGAGCCCAGGTCCTGCGCCCTTAAGATGACAAAGAAATCGCTGGAGTTGCCCAGAGTGAATACCGCCATAATCACCAGGAACAGCTTGAACCGGGCATCAAAGCCGCCCACACCTTTTAAACTCGGCCGAGAGCTTACACCGCCTGAGGGATGTCTTCTCCGTTCCCGAACGAAGAACAGCAGCACCAGTACCGCCAGCACTGCCGGTACAACGCCCACCAACACCAGCCACTGGTAGCTCTCCAGGCTGAGCTCAAGCCCCCCGCCCTGAACCAGGTAGATAATGACTGCGGCTATCGCCAGCCCGAGGACGGCACCGAAGGTATCCATAGCCCGGTGCAAGCCAAAGCCCTTGCCCCTTTCCCCAGCCGAGACCGAGTCAGCCACCAGGGCATCGCGGGGGGAGGTGCGGATGCCCTTCCCTACCCTATCGCCGAATCTAATGGCCAGCACGGCGCCCCAGGTCGACGCCAGATACATAAAGGGCTTGGCTATCGTGGAAATACTGTAGCCCAATAATGCCAGCGGCTTGCGCCTCCCCACCTTATCACTGAGCCAGCCGCTGAGCATCCTGAAAATAGCGTCGGTGCCTTCAGTAAGCCCGCCGATAAGACCGATAATAGGCGTGCCTATCCTGAGCACATTGAACAAAAAGAGGGGAACGATGGTAAAAATCATCTCGCTGGAGACATCAGTCAGCAGGCTGACTATGCCCAGAAAGAAGACGTTGGGGTTAAGACCAAAGACCCTGCCCCGTCCTGAGCGGGATTGTTTAGAAAACATAAAGGCCACACCACTTTAATAGGAGTTAAAGGAGGCAATTTTGTCCATCGGCTCCCGGCCATGTTCTGGCCCTAGCTTTTCCCTATCGTAATAGCCCAGCGCTATCAAGATATCTATCTTCTTACTCTGCGGGATGTTCAATACCGATTTTACCCCCCGTTCATTGAACCAGCCTATCCAGCAGGTTCCCAGGCCTAAGTCTTCAGCCTCCAGGACGAGATGCTCACAGGCTACTCCTATGTCTATCAGGTAATATTTTGTGCCCCGAAACATTCCCCCGATTCTGGCCAGAAACTTGGACTTTTCCGAGATGACAACGACCATGACCGGTGCCGTTTTGCCAAAGGAATTTATCCGGTATAAACCACTGAAGGCAGCAGCACAGAGTTTATCTTTTAACTCCCTATCATCCACTACTATGAATCGCCACGGCTGTGAATTGCTTGCCGAGGGGGCCAGTCTGGCCGCCTCAAGGCACATCATTATTTTGTCTCGCTCAACAGGTGTATCCAGGAAATCCCTAACGCTTTTTCTATTTTTTATTAAGTCCAGAAGAGCCATAGTTACCCTTCTCCGTGCTTGATTTCATTATCTATACCCTGATAACCAATCCTAGTTGTGGCGGGTATTCTTGTCAACAGCTTGCTTGACACTGCTATAGCCAGTAGCTACAATAAACTCCGTGCCGAGGTAGCTCAGTTGGTAGAGCACTTGACTGAAAATCAAGGTGTCCCCAGTTCAATTCTGGGCCTCGGCACCATAAAAAAATCCCTGCCAAACCCTTGGTTCCGGTGGGCTTAATGCGGAAGTGGCTTAAAGCGGTAGAGCCTCTCCTTGCCAGGGAGAGGGTTGTAGGTCCGAATCCCATCTTCCGCTCGTGTTTTGGATTCTCAAGCCGAAGTGGCGGAATAGGCAGACGCGACAGTCTCAAAAACTGTTGGGGGGCAACCCCCATGTCGGTTCGAGCCCGACCTTCGGCACCATACAAGATGCCGAGTTGTGTAGTGGTAGCACAGGGGACTTTGGATCCCTTAGCCCAGGTTCGAATCCTGGCTCGGCAGCCAGTTTCTCTCCCGTCTAAAAAAGGCCGAAAAGATAAAAGGCAACCACCGCTATTCCCGCCGCCAGGACAGCGCCGGTAGCCACCTGAGCCACTGAGTGATGCCCCGCCTCTATCCTCGCCCAGCCCATCAGCGGCAGGAAGACCAGGCTCACCATCCCTATCGGCCAATACAGAATGCCCAATACCGCCGCCGAAGCGGCCACAAAGGCGATGTGAAGGCTTATCTTCCAGAAGAGATTGATGCAGGTAAAGACGATTACCGCCGAAAGCCCGGCGACAAAGGTAGCAATCAGCACCGAGGGCGCGCCAAGACAGGTGATAATGACACCGGCGATAACCGCCCAAGCGACCGCCAGCAGGTATACCCTGGTCCTCTGCCGGCGGACATCGGTGAAGAAGCCGTCAAGGCGGCCTCTCCTGACCAGATAGACCATAACCGAGAAGATGGGCAGTATACTGACGGCGATTAAAATCAGCGCCCACCTCAGGGCGTCGGGCGTGGTTGACGTCGACTTAAAGGAGAGTAAAAGGATTATTACCAGACTCACTGAGAAGGGGTTGAGGATATTAGAGGTCAGGTCGGCTATCCGCCTTCTGGTCTCAATCTGCATTTGGCCAAGGCTCTAAGATTAAACTTGCTTGACTAATCTGGTGCATAATTATATCCTTGTTGGCAGTTATGGTAAAGAGGGCGCCGGCCGCACCTGCGGTTAAGGTAGACAGGGCTTCATTTAACTACAATAACATAAAGGCCGTTGATAAGCTATCACTAGAGGTGCCCAGCGGTATAAGCTTCGGCCTGCTGGGGCCCAACGGTGCCGGCAAAACCACCCTCATTCGTCTGCTGGTCGGTCTCCTAAAGCCAAAATCGGGCGGTATACGGATACTGGGAGAGACGCCCTCCCGAAAAACGGCCCACCTTATCGGCTATATGCCCCAGCTCCATTCCCTATATACCGAGCTATCGGTTATGCAGAATGTGGACTTCTTTGCCCGCGTTTATCGCCTCAGCGATAAGCAGCAGCGGGCCCGGCGGGTGGAAGAGGTCATCAGGCTGGTTGACTTATGGCCGCGCCGCAAAGACTCGGTGCTGAAGCTAAGCGGCGGCATGAGACAGAGGGTCAGCCTGGCCTGCGCCATAGTCCATAACCCGCCCCTGCTCTTCCTTGATGAGCCTACCGTCGGGCTTGACCCCGAGCTGAGGTTCACCTTCTGGGAGCACTTTGCCAACCTGACGAAGCAGGGCACCACCCTTATCGTTTCCAGCCACACCATGGACGACGCCGCCCACTGCGACCGCCTTGCCTTTATGCGTAGCGGCAAGCTCATCGCCCAGGGCACACCGACTGAGCTTAGAAAAGCCACCGGCAAAGCCGAGGCCAACCTGGAAGACGCCTTCTTATATTTTATTCACCGCGAGGATAAAAAGTGATTCCCAACCAAGCGCTTACCATCGCCGCCAGGGTGATGCAACAGCTGATACGCGACCGGCGCACTATGGTGCTGCTGATAGCCGTCCCGCTGGTTATAGCCAGCATCGTCGGCGTCAGCATTCCCGAAAAGCAAATGCTGGACTACATCGCCCCCGCCATACTGGCGGTGTTGATACTCTTCTTCGGCTTCCTGCTCACCGGCATCAGCTTTTTGAGGGAGCGCTCCCAGGGAACGCTGGAACGGCTGATGGCTTCACCGGTCTCCAAGCCGGATATAGTGGGCGGTTATCTGCTCGGCTTCCTGCTCTTCGCCGTGCTCCAGACCATGATTCTATTCTTCTACCTGATATATGTGCTCGATATCAGCTTCTACGGCGATTTGTGGCAGATTATCGTTTTCGAGATTATTATCGGTATTCTGGCCGTTTGTCTGGGGATTTTCATCTCCGTATTTGCCCGAAACGAGTTTCAGATGGTGCAGTTCATCCCCCTAATCATACTGCCCCAGATATTTCTCTGCGGGCTGCTCTGGCCGGTGGAGCAGATGCCGGACTACCTGCAGTGGATAGCCAAGTTCCTGCCCCTGACCTACGGCGTGGACGGCATCAGGGCCTTGATGCTCCAGGGACAGAACCTGCTGGACATAGGCAAGGAAATCGGCGTCCTGGCCGGCTACGCCGCCGGCTTGATGGTACTGGCCTCGCTCACCTTAAGGCGGGGCGCCGCCAGCTAGCCATCGATAAAGGTCAGTCATGGGAATTGAACAAAACGTCCAAAAGCTGTTAAAAGAGCTGCCCGGCGGGGTGGAACTGGTCGCCGCCGCCAAGACGAGGACGGCTGAGGAAGTGCTGGCCGCGGTGGAGGCGGGCATAAAGATTATCGGGCAGAACTATGTCCAGGAAGCCGAGGCAATCTACCCCGCCGTCGGCAACAAGGCAAGATGGCACTTCATCGGCCATTTGCAGAAGAACAAGGCCAAGAAAGCGGTAAAGATATTCGACATGATAGAGACCGTCGATTCGGTTGAAATCGCCGCCGAAATTGATAAACGCTGCGCTTTAATGGGCAAGGTAATGCCGGTTCTGGTCGAGGTAAACAGCGGCCAAGAGCCGCAGAAATCAGGGGTACTGCCCGAAAAAGCCGAGGAGCTGGTCAGGGCAATCTCAGGTCTGCCCAATATAAAGGTAATGGGGCTGATGACCATGGGCCCCCGCTTCGGCGACCCCGAGGACTCAAGGCCCTACTTCATCACCACCCGAAAGATATTCGAGCGCATTAAATCTATGGCAATTCCCAACATAGAGATGAGGTATCTCTCCATGGGGATGACCAACTCCTACCGGGTCGCCCTGGAGGAAGGGGCCAACATAGTAAGAATAGGCAACCTGATATTCGGCCAGAGAGAAAGTGATTAGAACAGGAGGAGAAGGATTACATGGCTACTGAAGAACAGATAAGGAAAAGCCTAGAAAAGGTAATGGTGCCCGGGGTCAAGCGGGATTTAAAGGGGCTGAATCTGGTCCGTCAGGTCGCCGCCGCCAAAGAGGAGGTCAAAATCACCCTGGCCGCCACCGCCCTGGACGCTGAGGCCCAGGAACTGGTCAGCTCCCAGACCAGAGCCGTGGTGGAGAAGCTGCCCGGGGTAAAAAAGGTGGAGATAGAGTTTACCCCGGCTAAGCCTGTCGAGCTGAATCAAATCGGGCATATCGTCGCCATAATGAGCGGCAAAGGGGGGGTGGGCAAATCGCTGGTGGCGGGACTAGCCGCCATTGCCCTCAAACGCCAGGGCCACGAAGTGGGCATACTGGACGCCGACCTGACCGGTTCCAGCATCCCCAAGATGTTCGGCATTACCGAAAGACCCAGCGGCAGCGACAGCGGAATCATGCCCGTGCTCTCAAGGTCCGGCATTGAGATTATGTCAATCAACCTGCTGCTGCCCCAGGAAGACGATGCCGTCATCTGGCGCGGGCCCCTCATCAGCAACACCGTCAAGCAGTTCTGGGAGGATGTGCTCTGGGGCAAGCTGGACTACCTGCTGATAGACCTGCCCCCGGGCACCGCCGATGCCCCCCTCACCGTAATGCAGTCCTTCCCCATCTCCGGGGTTATCATCGTCTTCACCCCCCAGGACCTGACCGCCATGATAGTCAGAAAAGCGGTCAACATGGCCCAAAAAATGAACAAGACCGTCCTGGGTGTTGTCGAGAACATGAGCTATCTTTACGTACCGGAAATAGACAGGCGGATTGAGCTCTTCGGCAGGAGCCGAGGAGATGAAATGGCCAAGGTATCAAAAGCGCCCCTGCTGGGGCAACTGCCCCTGGACCCGGAGCTGGCCAAGCTCTGCGACCAGGGCGATATCGAGCGCTACGACTCAGAGATTATGAAAGCTTTTAGCCAATCCCTACCCAAAGCCCTATCGGTGGCAAAATCGCCCTTGACGAAATAAAGCCTTAGAATTACTCTTGTTTTAAGAGGGAACAAGTGACCGAAGAAGCCAGGGAAAGGGAAAGACTGGCCCAAGAAGAACTGGTCAGGGAAAAGGTTGACCAGCAGGGAAACAGGTGGCGGAAGGTCTATTTTGGCGGGGGAGCCCATTTTAGAAACTGGCTGGAGCAATGCCGGGAGCTGGGCGAGGTCGAGGTGGAAGAGGTGGACGCCACCGGCTTAAAGTGCTTTGAAGAATCCGGCGAGAAGCTATACCGAATCTGGATGAGAGAAGAGGACGCTGGCAACCACAAGGAGGTGAACAAAAAGGTGCATTGAATAGAGATAAATGGTAAAATAACCATAATCAGAGTCAGGAGGATGTTAAAAAGAAATGGCATACAAGATTACCGAAGAGTGCATTAGCTGTGGAGCCTGTGAACCAGAGTGCGCCAATGAGGCCATCTCCGAGGGAGACGAAATCTATATCATTGACCCCAACAAGTGCACCGAGTGCGTGGGCAACTACGACGCACCCAAGTGCGTTGAGGTCTGTCCCGTGGATTGCTGTGTGCCTGACCCCGCCCACAAGGAAAGCAAAGAGCAACTGCTGGCAAAGTGGAAGAAGCTCCACCCGGGTGAAACCCCGGCATCCAGCTAAAGCCATTTAACTGCCAGCTTCAAGCCGACTTTCGGCCAAAGGCAACAACGATAAGCACGCCTTCTCTAGTGTTCCCCGATAGCTCAATGGTAGAGCGGGCGGCTGTTAACCGCTAGGTTGTAGGTTCGAGTCCTACTCGGGGAGCCAACTCTTTCTGTTTCTATTATCCCCAACACAATTTTATCTATTTCCAACCTCCACCGAACCTGTAGCCATCCAAGCCAGCGCCACAGGCATTTGGCCATTGATAGGCTGCAGAGCGTAGTAGTGGTTTGGTGGAGTTAATGGTTCATCGCTGCACAATTTGGCTGAATGTTACCCAACAATGAGATGAATTGTTTGACAGACCCTGTGCGAACCGACTAATCTTGATAGCAGAGGAGGCTACTATTTGAAGACATGAGTTGGATAGACATAGTTAAGCTGATAGTAAGCATAGTCGCCTGTGAGAGCGCGGGCGGCATCGGTGCCATTTTCACGACTCCCGCAATCCCAACCTGGTATAAGGGTCTGAAGAAACCAGCCTTTACTCCCCCCAACTCTGTCTTCGGACCCATCTGGATCACTCTTTACCTTTTGATGGGTATAGCTGTTTTCCTGGTCTGGCGGGAAGGACTGAGTCAAGAAGGGGTGACAATAGCTTTTGCAGTATTTTGGGGTCAACTGATTCTGAACATCCTGTGGTCGGTAATCTTCTTTGGGCTTAGGTCCCTTCTCGGTGGAATGGTCGTGATTCTTCTACTTTGGATAGCTATACTAGTCAACATCATTCTGTTCTTTGGTGTGTCGTCCATCGCCGGCGGGCTTCTTATCCCATATATAATCTGGGTTAGCATTGCCGCCAATCTGAACGTGCAGGTCTGGAAACTAAACCGGTAAGACTTAAAGTTCCGCTAAAGGATGAGGAAAGCTCCAGGGAATAATCCTTTCAACCCGCTTCGTTAGAGGCTAACTCTAGTAAGCTTTCTTCGTAATACCGAAGGCGCTCCCTTTAGTTCCCCCAATTCACCATATGCAATGGCAAAGCACACTGGCCCTAAAGGTAAGTGCCTTCTTGATAATAATAGGGCAACGGCCCGGGGGTGTCAACAGGCAAGCAAGGCTCTGCGGATTACTTGAGAGAAGTATAGTATTGTAACCCTTGTCTACGCCTTTAGCCTGGTCTTGCCCCAGGAGCGCCACGTCGCGAAACGGGGCTTGCTGGATTCACCGCGAGTGCCAAACCCCACAAAAGATAGCCTTTGCGCCTTTCCCTATTGGGCGGAGCGCCACGGCGAGAATCTGGGCCTTTGCCTTACAGGGAGCCCTTAACCCGCCCTCCCCTGCCTCCCCAGCGCAAATGCGCTGGAAAACCTAGACATCTGGCCGTTAACCTTACAGTTATTGGCGCCAGGTTCCTATTCGGAGCCCTATTCGGCGCGGGATTATGACAAGGCCCCCGGATTCCCGCGGCTCCGGGCGACTTTTCTGTGGATCCTATTTGAATTGTTTCGGGAACGGATAGGGAATTTTAGCTTTAAAAATTTGGTAGCGGGGGTTGGATTCGAACTAACGTTCATCTCAGTTTCATTTTCCTCTTCTACTTTCAATTCCCCTTTTCTCTATTAGTGGGCAGTTCGCCGATGCTGATATTGGGAACCCATTCAAGCCATTTGGGTAGATACCAGTTACGGTGTCCCAGAAGTTTCATCGTTGCGGGGACCAGGACACAGCGGATCAGGGTAGCATCTAAGAAAATGGCTACCGCTAGACCGAATCCCATCTGCTGCATCATGACTAGATCACCAAGAGCAAAGCCACCAAACACCGCCACCATTATCAGGGCGGCACCGGTTATCAACCTGCCGGTAGAACGCAGACCG
Source organism: Dehalococcoidia bacterium (assembly GCA_011176635.1). Classification (GTDB taxonomy): domain Bacteria; phylum Chloroflexota; class Dehalococcoidia; order Dehalococcoidales; family BS750m-G39; genus DUEC01. The sequence continues at coordinate 9,274 of DUEC01000052.1, forward strand.
AAGGATACGGATTCATCATTGTCACCGGTCTGCTTGAACCTTTCACGTACCCGACTCAAAAGGAAGACATGATAGTCCATGGAGAGCCCGAAGAGTAAAGCAAAGAGGAACAGGGGCAGCCAAGTCTCGATAACCTCAACCTGGATGAACCCGAAAAAGTCGGCGCCGACTCCCTTCTGGAAGACGAGTACGATGAGGCCGTAAGCAGCTCCCACGGACAGCATGTTCATGATAATAGCGGTTGTAGAAATCACGACAGAGCGGAAAGCCAAGAGTAGTATAATGAAACTCAGCGCCAGCACGTAGGCGAAGATATAGGGTGTATAAGTGTCCGTCGTCTGGTTGAAGTCCACCATGAAGGCGGTTTCTCCCGATACCAGCACCCGTACAGGGCTATCCCCTAGCGCCTGCGGTATATATTCCGCCCGCAGCGTTCTCACCGAATCCATTGACTGCAGGCTCATCGAGTCGCCGGTAATCTGGGCATATATAACCGCCAGATTGTCCTCCGGGTAGGGCACCAGATTGGAATAGGCAAAGGCAGGGTCGGCATCCAGGCTTGTCTGCAGCTGCGCAATTCCCGCCTGGGTCTCCTCCGAGCTTACGTCGCCGTCAATCACGATTATCGTCGGCGTATCCATGCCGATACCAAACTCTTCCTGTAATACCAGGTATCACTGCTTCGCCCGCAGATAATCGGGGATGCCGCTGATACCGGAC
>DUEC01000053.1 GCA_011176635.1 Dehalococcoidia bacterium
ATACCCGCAAGAAGGGCAAATATAACACCCCTCCTGATAGACCAGCAGGTTGCCGCAATCGGGGCACTGCCCGGCCAGGTTCTTGACCAGCCCGTAGTCCTCAACCTGGGGCTTAGCCTCGCTATTGATATGCTTCTCCAGAACGCTGGCAATGGCATCGGCGCAGGAGAGGATGGAGTGGCCTTCCTCCCAGGCGATGTTAGGACAGCGGATACCCCGCAGCTGCTTCACCACCATGGTAACATCCACCCCCGACCTTAGCGCCAGCGTTATCAGGCGGCAGGTGGCTTCGAGCTGGGCCGAGGCGCAGCCGCCGGACTTGCCCAGGGTGGCGAAGACCTCAAAGATACCCTTGTCGTCGTAAGCCACCGTGATATAGAGGGAGCCGCAGCCGGTATTGACCCGGGCGATAGTCCCCTTGGTCTCAACCGGTCTCTTTCTGGGCTTGAGCTTTTCAACCTTACCCTTCCCCTCCTTGCCCGTGGTCAGCACCTGGGCGTCGCGGCTCCGGTCGCGGTAGATGGTTATCCCTTTAAGCCCCTCTTCATAAGCCATCCGGTAGACCTTGGCGATGTCCTCCCTGGTAGCCTCCGTGGGGAAGTTGACCGTCTTGGAAACGGCGTTATCGGTGGACCTCTGAAAGGCGGCCTGCATCCTGATATGCCACTCCGGGGTTATCTCGTGGGCGGTAACGAATAGCTTCTTGACATCTTCCGGCACTTCTTCTATCTCGTGGAGTCTAGCCCCACCAGCCAGCTGCTTCATCAGCTCATCAGAGTAAAAGCCGCCGCTCCTGGCAACTTCCTCAAAATAGGGGTTGACCTCAACCAGCTGGGCGCCGTCCAGGATATTGCGGGTATAGCTCAGGGCAAAGAGGGGCTCGATGCCGCTGGAGCAGCCGGCGATTATGCTTAAAGTACCGGTGGGAGCGATGGTGGTGCAGGAGGCGTTTCTCACCCGCAAATTGCCGGGAGCATCGTAGATACTGCCCTCAAAGGCGGGAAAGACGCCACGCTCTTCGGCCAACTCCACCGAGGCCTTGCCCGCCTCGTCGTGGATAAAGCGCATAACCTCGGTGCCGATTTTCAGCGCCTCCTCCGAGTTATAGGGGATGCCCAGCTCAATGAGCATGTCGGCAAAGCCCATCACCCCCAGCCCTATCTTCCTCAATTTCCTGGTCATATCGGCTATCTGGTCGAGGGGGAACTTGTTGACATCAATGACGTTATCCAAAAACCTGACGGCGGCCTTCACCGTCCCGGCCAGCTTGGGATAATCAATCTCAAACTTGCCGTTGCTTTTCTTGAGCATCCGGGACAGGTTGATGGAGCCCAGGTTGCAGGACTCGTAAGGGAGCAGGGGCTGTTCGCCGCAGGGGTTGGTGGACTCAATCTTGCCCAGGTGGGGGGTGGGGTTGTCCTTATTTATCTGGTCGATGAAGACTATACCCGGGTCGCCCGTCCTCCAGGCCATATCCACAATCTTATCGAATACCTCCCTGGCATTGAGCTTCTTGGTCACCTCCTTGGTGCGGGGATTAACCAGGTTGTAGTCGGTGCCGGCCTTGACCGCCTCCATGAACTCGGTGGTTACCGCCACCGAGATGTTGAAGTTGTTCAGCTTTCGGGGGTCGTCCTTGGCGGTGATGAACCTCATGATATCGGGGTGGTCAACGCTTAAGATACCCATGTTGGCCCCCCGCCTTGTCCCCCCCTGCTTGGTGACATCGGTGGTGGTGTCGAAAACCTCCATGAAGGAGACGGGGCCGCTGGCTACGCCTGAGGTCGACTTGACGAAGTCGCCCTCGGGCCTTAGGTGGCTAAAGGAAAATCCGGTGCCGCCGCCGCTCTTGTGGATGAGGGCGGTGTACTTCACGGCGTCAAAGATGGACTCCATGGAGTCGCCAACGGGAATGACGAAGCAGGCGGAGAGCTGGCCCAATTCCCGCCCGGCATTCATCAGGGTGGGCGAGTTGGGCAGGAATTCTAAGTCCGCCATCAGGCGGTAGAATTCGTCTTCTCTGGCTTTGACGTCCGCCTTGGGGTCATAGATAAGCTCAGCCGAGGCAATGGTCTCAGCCACCCGATGGAACATCTCCTCCGGGGTCTCAATGACCTTGCCCTGTTTGTCCTTCTTCAAGTACCTTTTTTCTAAAACACGGTGAGCATTGTCACTGAGGTTGATACCGGGCCTGGGCTTTACCTTGGACTGGACTACGGTAGTTGATTCCATGGCTGGTTCCATCTGAGGCTCGACCTCCTCTCGCTGAGCCGGCTTTTCAGCCTGCAAAATTTCCATGACCATAGCCTGAATCTCGGCATCGGTGGGCAGGCGCCTGGTATAGCGGGGCTTAGTCACCAGGTCTTCCATCCCCGGCAGGGGCTGCTCGACGATTTCGGCGTCCCCCGCCGGCGGCGCCTGCTCCAGGCGCTCAATCACCTGGGCGGTCAGCCGCTCTACCTGCTTCCTATCCGGTATGCCCATAGACTCGGCGGCGGCAAAAATAGCCTTGGCAATCTGGGTGCGATTGACCAGCGGTTGGCTGGCTCTTTTATTACGATTAGCTGAGCTCATCTCCGGCTCCCCGTCCTGGCCCTGCCCTTCTTCTGGCCTGCTTGCCGCCCCTTAACGGCCAGTTCTTCATCGGGCAGCAAAGGCAACTGGTTGGAAGGAATAGAAGGCTCGGTTTCGGCACCGAGCAGGGTATCCACCTCCTCTTTCAGCGTGGTAATATCGGCAAACTCCCGGTAGACGCTGGCGAAGCGGATATAGGCAATGTGGTCCAGCTTCTTTAGCCGCTCTATTACCATGTCACCAATGACATCGCTGGCTATCTCCGCCCTGCCCCCCTGGTAAAGCTCGGTCTCTATATCGTCAACCAGCTTATCGACGGTGCCGGTGGGCAGCGGCCTTTTTTCACAAGCCTTACGAATACCGGCTAGCAGTTTTTCCCGGTCGAATTCCTCCCGCCGCTCATCTTTCTTAAGGACGAAGAGGCTGGCCGGTTGCAACCTCTCGTAGGTGGTGAAACGGGAGCCGCAGCCCAGACACTGCCGCCGGCGGCGTATCCCGTCGCCCGCCTCACGGGAGTCTATAACCTTATCTTCGGCATGACCGCAATAGGGACAATTCATAACATCACCACATTATGTTGGGCAACAGAGTAAAAATACCACAATATATAGTGTTTGTCAAGGGTTTTCCCCCTTTAATTAAAGCCGATTTTCGACAAACAAAAAGGCTGTAGAGCAATAGCACCCTACAGCCTTTCAGCCGGTATTAATTTCCGCTATCGCCAATGGCTCACCTCTGAGGTGCGCCCGGCGGAGTTTTTATAAGCTTGGTTGCCGGCGTTATTGGTTGGCGCCGGTGGCTGAACAAGGGACGGCGCAGGAAGGCGGGAGTATCCAGTTCCTCCTCGCTCTTCAAGCCCTTAAGCAACTGCATAAACTCCTCTTCGCGGCTGACCCCGGCTAATCCCAGCTTGGAGGTAAAGCCGGTGGCAATCAAGGTAATCCTGACCTCATCCCCCATACTGGGGTCCTGGACCACGCCGAAGATGATGTTTGCCTCCGGGTCTACGGCCGCCTTTATGACATCAGCCGCCTCATTAACCTCAAACAGGGTAAGTCCGGTGCCGCCGGCAACGTTGAACAAAACGCCCTTGGCCCCTTCAACGGAAACATCTAGCAAGGGGCTGGCCAGGGCTTCGCTAGCCGCATCCGCAGCCCGGTTCTTACTGGAACCCACGCCCATGGACATCCAGGCCGGACCGGCATCCTTCATCACCGTCTTAACATCGGCAAAGTCAAGGTTAATTAAGCCCGGGACGGTGATAACCTCGGCGATAGCCTGCACGCCGTGGCGCAGCACATCGTCAGCCAGCTTAAAGGCATTGTCCACCACCGTCGATTGGTCACAGAGGTCGAGCAAGCGGTCGTTAGGGATAATGATGAGGGTATCGACCTTGCCCAGGAGGCGAACGATGCCGTCCTCGGCTACCTCGGTGCGGTGGACGCCTTCGAAGGTAAAGGGCTTGGTGACCACGGCAATGGTCAAAGCCCCGGTCTGCTTGCCTACCTCAGCTACCACCGGGGCGGCTCCAGTGCCGGTGCCGCCGCCCATGCCGCAGGTGACGAAGACCATGTCAGAGCCTTCAAGGAGCTCTTTAAGCTCGTCGCGGTTCTCTTCGGCCGCCTTCTGCCCCAGGTTATGGTCGCCACCCACGCCCAGCCCCCTGGTGAGCTTCTCACCAAGCTGGACGCGGATAGGGGCTTCGGTGATGGACAGGGCTTGGGCATCGGTGTTCATGCCGATGAACTCCACCCCCTGAATTTGCTCTCTGACCATGCGGGTTATGGCGTTACAGCCACCGCCGCCCAGGCCGCAAACCTTAATCTTAGCTGGATTAGGACTGAAGGTTGATTTTGCCATTTCCCCCTCCTTTCTTGGCCACTAAAATTCAAGAAATCACTGGTGGAACAGGTTAGCAATTCGGGAAACAAGTTGTCGCAAACCTGAGCCAAGGCTTTGGCGCCGCCAGGCTTGCCTCCCTTTATACTTTCCCCCCCATAACAGCAGGCCAACGCTGGTGGCGTATGCCGGGTCGTGAAGGGCATCAGCGATGCCGTATATATTGCCGGGAACGCCCACCCTCACCGGGAGCTGCAAAGTATTGCGCCCCAGGGTCTCTATACCAGCCAGGTTGGCACTGCCGCCGGTGAGCACTATACCATCAGGGACTAAAGTTTCGTATTCAGAATTGGGCATCTCAAGCACGATAAGCCTCAGAATTTCCTCTACCCTGGCCCGGATGATGTCGCACAGGTCCTGGTGAGAGACACCGTGCCCGTTGGTCTGCAGGGTATCGTTGCCCGAACCCGCCTTGGTCTCATAAACGGGGGTAACACTGCCATACTTCTTCTTCATCTCCTCGGCAACGTCAAAAGGCAGCCCCAGACCAATAGCAATGTCCCTGGTGATTTGATAACCGGCTACCGGTAGAATGGCGGTGTGCCAGATGCTCCCCTCCCTGAAGATGGCGATATCGGTGGTGCCGCCTCCTATATCAGCCAATATGACGCCCACCTGCTTCTCATCATCAGAGAGTACCGCCTCGCTACTGGCTAAAGGCTCCAGAATAAGGTCATCAATATCAATGCCGATGCCCCGGATGCACTTCACCAGATTCTGAACCGAAGTTACGGCGGCGGTGATGATATGCGCCTCTACATCCAGTCTAAAGCCATGCATTCCTATCGGGTTCTTGACCCCTGATTGACCATCGACAGCGTAACCGCGAGGAATAACATGGAGTAGCCTTCTATCGACAGGGACCTTAATGCTGCGGGCAGTTGTTAAGACCCGCCTTAGGTCATCAGAGCGCACCAGCCGGTCGTTACGAGTAATGGCGACCACCGCCCGGTTATTCAGCGAGCTGACATGCCTGCCGGTTACACCGACGTAAGCCGATTCCACTTTGTAACCGCTGGCCTGCTCCGCCTTCTTCACCGACTCCCGGACTGATTCTCTGGCTTCATTGATGTTGACCACCAGCCCCTTGTGCAAGCCTACCGATGGAGTAACCCCCACCCCAACAACCCGGATATTGCCCCCACCATCCACATCGGCAATGGTGGTGCATACCTTAGTGGTGCCAACGTCGATAGAAGTTAAGATGCTCCGCTTTTTCATCTACCCCCTCCTTATTGATATATTCAAAAAACCGATTGATATTAGTTCTCACATCTTTAAAGACCTCCCCATATTACATATTTCGGTCAACCCGAAAGAATTTAATTAAACTCCAGCTCGGTAATACGCTCAGCCGCTCTCAATTTGGCACTGCGGCTGCGAGGATTAGACCGGACCTCCAAAGTAGAAGGAGTAAGAACCTTTTTATTAATCAGCCTCAGGCAGGCCTTTTCTCCGCCCGCCTCCTGGCGCATGAAATTCTTGACTATGCGGTCCTCGAGGGAGTGATAGCTGATAACCACCAGCCTGCCCCCGAAGCCAAGAAGACTGGTCGCCTGCTTTAGGGCCGACTCCAGATTCTCAAGCTCCTGGTTAACCGCGATGCGCAGGGCTAAGAATGTCCTGGTGGCCGGGTGAATCCGCCCCCGCCGGCCACCCACCGCCCGCTCTATGGCTTCAACCAGCTGAAGGGTGGTGGTTACGGGGCGCTGGCGCACAATCTGGCGGGCTATCTGGTGGCTGTAGCGCTCCTCACCGTAAGACCTTATAAGCTGGGCTAACTGCCTTTCGGGGGAGGTGTTGACAATATCGGCGGCGGTGGGCTCCTGGTCGGTGCTCAAGCGCATGTCCAGGAGGGCGTCGTGCTGGAAGCTGAAACCGCGGTTGTCCTGCTCCAGCTGCAGGGAGGAAAGCCCCAGGTCAAAGAGGATGCCGTGCACCGGCAAGAAGTCGTACTTAAGGCAGATTTCCCTTAAGTTAGAGAAGTTATCATTAACCAGCAGGATGGAGTCGCGGTAGGCTTCAAGCCTGGCTGCGGCCATCTCTATAGCCCTGGGGTCAGCATCGATGCCCAGCAACTGCCCCCCGGGCGAGCTGTTCTCCAGAATGGCGGCGGCATGACCGCCCGCCCCCAGAGTGGCGTCGATATAGCGACCCCCCGGCTGGACGTTCAGCGCCTCAATGGTCTCCCCCAGTAACACCGGGGTATGGGCTGGTGCCGCCGACATGGCTACGCTCATTGGTGATTCTCCAGGCTCTCCATAATCTGCCAGGCCTGCTCCCGGCTTAAACCCTTCTCATCGGCCCAGTTCGCCTTACTCCACAGCTCAAGGTAATTGTTGGCTCCAGCCACGACCACATCATCCACAATCTCCGACGTTAGCTTCAGCGTGATGGGTATGGCTATTCTGCCCTGCCCGTCCATTTTGATGGCAAAGGCAGAAGAAAAAATAGCCCGATTTAGCCTTCTCAACTTACTGCGGGTAACCGCACCGCCGGTAAGCTCATCGGCCACCTTTTTCCACTCGTGCAAGGGATAGATGGTGATACACTTTTCCATCCCCTGCGTCAACACCACCCCCACCTTCAGCTCGCCTCTGAACCTGGGCGGGATAGGCACCCTGCCTTTTTCATCTATCTTATATTCAAATTCACCAAAGAACATACACCTACCCCGATTTTACCCTATCTTACCATAATTTCCCACTTTCTACCATTCTATAGCACAGTTACCCCCTTTTGTCAATACCTGGTCAGACCAAATCCTCAAAAATTGGTCCATTTGGCTCTTGCGCCCCATATGTGATAAAATATAGTCTGCTTTAAATAGGGGTTATTTATGTTTAAACTGGGAATTATTACCATCAGCGACCGTTCTTCTAAAGGAGAGCGCCCTGATAAGAGCGGCCAGGCAATCCGGGAGAGCTTTCCCGCCTCAGATTGCCAGGTGGCTAAGTATGAGGTCATTCCCGATGAGAAGGATATTATTGCCGGCAGGCTCGCCCAGTGGGCCGATGGGGGCGAGGTGGACGTGATTATTACCACCGGGGGCACCGGACTGGGCCCCCGCGATGTTACCCCGGAGGCTACCCTCTCGGTGATAGATAAGGAAGTGCCGGGGATAGCCGAGATGATGAGAGCCAAGTCTTTTAGCGCCACCCCCTATTCTTTACTGAGCCGGGCGGTGGCTGGAACCAGGAAAAAGTGCCTTATTATCAACCTGCCGGGCAGCCCCAGGGCAGTCCGGGAGTGCCTGGAGATAATACTGCCGGTCATTGCTCATGCGGTGGCGGTGATTAAAGGAGAGATAACCGAGCATATTGCTCCCGAAGCGGGGAGGGATTAGAGCCGTGCACATCGATGTTTTGACCCTGTTTCCCCAGATGTTCCAGGATATTTTCAGCCTGGGCATCTTCAAGAGGGCTATAGACCAGAAGCTGGTCAGCCTGGGGGTACATAATATCCGCGACTATACCCATGACAAGCACCACACCGCCGACGACTACCCTTACGGCGGCGGCGCCGGCATGGTGCTAAAGCCCGAGCCCATCTTTGAAGCCGTGGAGTCTATAGAAAGGAAGCCCGACGTGCCGGTCATACTGCTCACCCCGCAGGGGCGGCTCTTCTCGCAAAAGGTAGCCCAGGAGCTATCACAGCATAGCCACCTGGTTCTTATCTGCGGCCACTATGAGGGGGTCGACGAGCGGGTAAGCGAGCACCTGGCTACCGATAGGCTCAGTATCGGCGACTACGTCCTCAGCGGCGGCGAGCTGGCGGCAATGGTGGTCATAGACGCCGTATTCAGGCTGGTGCCCGGGGTGCTCGGCTCCGAGGCTTCGCCCCTGGACGATTCCCATGTCGGCGGGCTTTTGGAGTACCCCCAGTACACCCGCCCGGCTGAATACCGGGGGTGGGCAGTGCCCGAGGTCCTGCTCTCCGGAGACCACGCCCAGGTTGATAGCTGGCGCCGCGAGCAGGCTATCCGGCGCACCCATAAGAATCGCCCCGAGCTCTTAGACAAAGCCGAGCTAAGCCCCGAAGAGAAGCGTTTAGTAGAAAGATTGAGGCAATCTTAATATGGATGTTAACTCAATATTCAAGAATGAACCGAATCCCAATATCCCCACCCTTGCCCCCGGTGACACGGTCAAGGTCAGCGCCAAGATTGTGGAACGGGGAAGGGAACGCACCCAGGTATTCCAGGGGGTGGTAATCAAGCTTCGCCGCGGCGCCGATGGCGGCAACTTCACGGTGAGGCGGGTTACCCGCGGCGTAGGCGTGGAGCATACCTTTCCCTTCTCCTCACCGCTGGTGGAAAAGGTGGAGGTAACGCGACACGGTAAGGTGCGCCGAGCCAGGCTCTATTACATGCGTGGACTCAGTAGTAAGGCATCCCGAACCAAGGAAAAGCGGGAAAAAGAGTAGGCGGCCTCGTTGGAGGGCGGGATGAGGTATGCCGAGGTTAGTGTCAACTCGCCGGTAGCCCAGCGACGGACATTCAGCTACGCTATACCCCCGTCTCTGGATATTGACGTCGGGCAGGCGGTATGGGTGCCCTTTGGCGATAAACTGCTCCAGGGCATCGTTCTGGAGCTAAAGCCCCAGCCCGAGGTCGAGGAGACCAGGGAAATAGCCGGTGTCATTGAGCCCCGCCCCCTCCTCTCCCCAGCCCAGGTTTCATTAGCCCAGTGGATAAGCCGGCATTACCTGTCTCCCCTCTTCGACGCCGTGGCCCTGATGCTGCCGCCGGGCTTTGAGCGCCGGATGGTAACCTTTATAAGCGCCGCCCCAACCCCCGATGACTTTGACCCTTCCGCCCTTAATGCCGAAACAAGGCAGGCCCTGGAACTGATTAAGAAGCAGGGCAAGACCAGTCTGAGGAAGCTGGAGAAAACCCTGGGCAAGAAAAAGGCTCAGACCGTCGTTTCCCAGCTGGTAAGCCAGGGGCTGGCGGTTAAAAGCTATGAGCTGGAGAGGATTAAGGTAAAACCCAAAATGGTGCCCTACCTGCGCCTGGAGGTTACCGCAACTAAAGCCCGTCAGGAAGCCGCCAGGCTAAATCAAAAAGGGGCTAAGAAACAGGCGGCCCTGCTTGAATTCCTGGCTCAGCAGACCGAGCCCCTGCCCTGGGCGGAGGTAAGCAAAAATATAAACTGCGGTAAGGCGGTAGCCGACGCCCTGGTCAAAAAGGGCCTGGCCGGCTGGGAGCAGGTAAAGGTAATCCGCGAGCCGATTTCCTACCAGGGTATAACCCCTTCTCAGCCCCTCGCCCCCACCACCGCCCAGAGGTCGGCCCTGGCGGCGATTAAGTCCAGCCTGGACGATGGCAAAGACAAGGTCTTTCTCCTCCGCGGGGTCACCGGCAGCGGCAAGACCGAGGTCTACCTGCAAGCCCTGGCCGAGGCGGTAAAGCGGGGGAAAAGGGGCATCGTCCTGGTCCCCGAAATCGCCCTAACCCCCCAGACTATAGCCCGCTTCGCCGCCCGCTTTCCCCACAAGGTGGCGGTGTTACACTCCAAACTTTCCTTGGGCGAGCAGTTCGACGAGTGGCAGCGAATAAGAGACGGCGAGTTTGAGGTGGTCATCGGCCCCCGCAGCGCCGTTTTCGCCCCCCAGCCCGACCTCGGCCTCATCGTCATCGACGAAGAGCACGAGTGGACCTACAAGCAGCACGAGCAGTCCCCCCGTTACCACGCCCGCGACGCGGCCTTAAAGCTGGCTTCGGCCTGCGGAGCTACTGTCGTTCTGGGTAGCGCCACCCCCGACGTGGAGAGCTTCTACCGCGCCCAGAGGGGAGACTACCAGCTGCTCTCACTACCGGAGCGGGTTACCCCCCGCGACGGCTCGGCGCTGCCCCGGGTTGAGGTGGTAGACTTGAGGGAGGAGCTTAAAGCCGGGAACTGGAGCCTCTTCAGCCGCTCCCTATCCGAGGCGATGAACCGGGCGCTAGCCAGAGAAGAGCAGGTAATCCTGTTTTTAAACCGGCGGGGAGCCTCAACATTTATCCAGTGCCGCGTTTGCGGCCTCGTCCTCCGCTGCCAGCGCTGCCAGGTCCCCCTAACCTATCACCTGGCCGAGAACAGCCTGGTCTGCCACCAGTGCAACTACCGGACGGCGGTACCCCAGAGCTGTCCCCGCTGCCAGAGACGCCGTATAAAATTCTTAGGTCTTGGTACCCAGAAGCTGGAACAGGAAGTGGAGTACGCCTTCCCCACCGCCCGCCGACTGCGCTGGGACAGCGACGCCACCCGGGGCAAACACTCCCATGATGAAATCCTGAAAAAGTTCCACAGCCACCAGGCGGATATTCTCATCGGCACCCAGATGATTGCCAAGGGGCTCGACCTGCCCCTGGTCACCCTGGTGGGGGTGGTCAGCGCCGATACCGCCCTCAACCTGCCCGACTTCCGCGCCGGGGAAAGGACTTTTCAGCTTCTATCTCAGGTGGCGGGGAGGGCCGGGCGGGGCAGTCGGGGGGGTAAGGTTATCATCCAGACCTATGCCCCCGAGCACTACGCCATCCAGGCCGCCGCTGCCCACGACTACGCCTCGTTCTATGAGCAGGAGATTGACTACCGCCGCCAACTGCACAACCCGCCCTTCACCCGGCTGGCCGGCCTTACCTACAGCCATGCCAACGATGCCCTCTGCCAGCGGGAGGCGGAAAGAATGAGGCGGGTCTTAAAGCAGGAAATAGAATCACAGGGTATCGCCGATATTGAGCTCATCGGGCCGGCCCCGGCCTTTATCCACCGACTGAGGGGGCGGTTCCGCTGGCAGATTATCCTCCGCGGCTTGAAACTTTCCGCCTTTCTCTCCCCCATAGCCTTTCCCCCGGGCTGGACGGTAGACATTGACCCGCTGGGGATGGTCTAGTAAACTATAACCCGGAAAACCAGCGGGGGTTTTAAGATGGCCGTTTTACCCATTCGCGCTCTCCCCGACCCGGTGCTGAGACAGAAAGCAAAACGGGTCAAGACTATTGATAGCTCAATCCAGAAATTAATAGCCGATATGATTGAAACGATGCACGCCGTTCCCGGGCGGGTGGGACTGGCCGCCCCCCAGGTAGGCGTTTCCCTGCGGGTGGTTGTCATCGGCCTGCCCGAAGAAGAGGATATAGTCCTGATTAACCCGGAGATAGTGCGCCGGAGCGGCCAGCGCCTGGTAACCGAGGGCTGTTTGAGCGTCCCCGGCTACTTTGGGGAAATCAAGCGCGCTGAAGTAGTTACCGCCAAGGGGCGAGACGCCAAGGGTAAAGAGATAAGAATCAAGGCCGATGAGCTCCTGGCTCAAGCGCTGGAGCATGAGATAGACCATCTAAACGGGGTGCTCTATATAGACCATCTGGAAGAGCGGGACAACCTGCACCAGGTTGAAGGCGGGACAACCGAGCTCTAAAATAAATCTTGAAGGCGGCGACTGCTGGCGGTAGCCGCGGAAGAAGCTTCGTCAGCCAGCGCCTCAGGCTCAAAATAGAAAAGGTCATCGAATTTATAGCCGGGAAAGGCTTCTATGGCGCCGATAATGAATTTCCGATTGATGTTTCGTTTACCTTCCAGCACGCGGTAGACCTGGCTCACCGATATATCCATAGCCCCAGCCAGTTCGGACAGATTCTTATACTTCCCGGAATATAGGTCAAAAACCCTTGTTTTTAGTAGCATAATGTCCGCTCTTATGCCAACTGGCAACATTATAGCCCTGAGTCTGCCCCTTGTCAAGGGGTTATTGCTTTAGTTTTGCTTACCTCTCCCCAAAAGGTATTGACATTTGCCATCTGGCGAATTATAATCTAGCTACTATGGAAAGAGATAATAGAAGCAACAATCTGGGTGAAATAATCAGGCAGGGAAGAATTACAATGCGGCTGACGTTAAGCCAGCTTAGCGCCTTATCAGGCGTGTCCTCATCGCACCTCGGGCGCATTGAAAGAGGTGAACGTTATCCTTCAGGCTCAATCCTGCGCAGACTCGCCGAACCACTGGGCTTTGAGGAGAACGAGCTATTTACTCTGGCCGGCTACCTTTCCCCCTCCTCTGCAGGCATAGCCGAGAGCCGGCCTCACTATAGCGGTGGAGACTTAGACCCCTATGTGGCCAGGATGTTGGCCCAGGAACCTGTCGATGTGCAGCGCGCCGTTATCGGAATCCTCACCATCTTGAAGAGCATTGCCAAAAGCATGACCGAAACTGGCAAGTAACCGCACCTTTGTCCAACGCTCAAGCTCTCTGACAACTACCAGTTAGCCACACCTTAAACTCCCCCTTGATAAGTGAGCCAACTGGTAGTATAGTGTAGCTTTAGAGATTATTGGGTAAAGAAGCCTTGAAGCTAATTATCGAGCCTAGAGCCTCATCATTACTAGCCGCGGTAAGCAAACTCCTCACCGAGCAGGATATAAAGGCGTATCTTGTCGGCGGCTTTGTCCGCGATGTCCTGCTTAAAAGAGAGACGGCTGATATCGACATCGCCTTAGCCGCCGACGCCCTGGAGGTAGCCCCCAAAGTAGCCGATGCCCTCGGCGGCCGCTTTGTCCTGCTGGATAAGGAGAACAAAATATGCCGGATAGTGATAGCCGACGGCAAAGCGCCGGGCGGCCGCTGGCAGCTTGACCTCTCCACACTGCAGGGCGACATCGAGTCGGACTTGAGCCGGCGTGACTTCACCATAGACGCCATAGCCGTCGACCTGGCCGAGCTGAAAAGCGCCGATGCTCCTCTGATAGACCCTTTTAAGGGCCGGTCTGACCTGAAGCAGAGAGTAATTCGGGCGGTCTCGGAGGCAGCCTTTCAGTCGGACGCCGTCCGCCTGCTAAGGGCGGTGCGCCTGGCGGCTGAGCTCGGTTTCAGCCTCGACCGCCAGACCGAGAGCCTCATCCAGGACAACTGCCACCTCATCGCCGGCGTTGCCGGGGAGAGAATCAGAGAAGAGGTACTGAGGTTATTAGCCGTCCCCGAACCCCAGCGATATCTGACCTACATTGATGAGCTGGGGCTGGTTACGGCTATCATCCCCGAACTGGCTCAAGCCAGGGGGGTCGAACAGCCCCGGGAACACTTCTGGAACGTTTTTGACCACTCCCTGCAGACGGTGATTGCCGTCGACTTTCTGCTCCGCCAGGGAAGCTGGAAGCATGCCAACGATAAGGTCCTGGCGGTTGCCCCCTGGTCTAAAGTTTTAAGCCGGCACTTTGCCCAAGCGGTAAGCGGCGGCAGCACCAGGCGGTCGCTGCTAAAGTTAGCCGCCCTGCTCCACGACGTGGCCAAGCCCCAGACCAAGGCTATCGGCGAAGACGGCCGGACGCACTTTCTAGGACACGCCAAGCTGGGAGCAGCCACGGCGGTGGCTATCCTAGAAAGATTGAGATTCAGCGGCAAAGAGATAAAGCTGGTGGAGCTTATGGTAAATTATCACCTCAGGCCGGGGCAGTTGAGCCAGGGAGAGCTTCCCAGCCACCGGGCTATTTACCGTTACTTCCGCGATACCGCCGATGCCGGCATTGATACCCTTTTCTTGAGCCTAGCCGACCACTTAGCCACCAGGGGACCGAACCTGGACCTGGCCGGGTGGCAGGAACACACCAAAATGGTAGAATACGTCCTGGCCCAGCACTTCGAGCAGGAGAAGCGGGTAGTCCCGCCCAAACTGGTAGACGGGCACGACCTAATCCGCATCTTCGGCTTAAAGCCCGGGCCCAGGATTGGAGAAGCGCTGGAGGCGGTGCGTGAAGCGCAGGCCTCAGGTGAGGTGGCTACCAGAGAAGAAGCTATCACCTATGTCCGCGACCGCTTGGCAACGAAGGCAGTGTGAAAAGATATGACTAGAGGCAATACGCTGGTCTTTATAATAGTATTAATGCTTTTTGCCTTTGCCGTTTGCGCTCTGGTCTATCCCCTGTTCGGCCGGGAGGAAATGCGGCTGGGGCTGGACCTGCAGGGCGGCATTCACATGGTCTATCAGGCCGATTTCTCCGAAGTGGAGCCGGGCGCGGAGTCGGAAGCTATTAACGGCGCCATCGCTGTTATCGAGAGAAGAATCAATGTCTTCGGCGTAATGGAGCCGGTTATCCAGAGGCAGGGCGACGACCGCATACTGGTGGAACTACCCGGGGTAAGCGAGGCGGAGGAGGCAAAGGCGCTCATCGGGCAGACCGCCCTGATTGAATTCCGGGAGCAGGTAGTGAACGAAGATGGAGAGGTAGTGTGGATACCCCTTACCGGCACCATCGATGGGCAGGAGAGAGTGCTCACCAGTAACTACTTCAATGACAATACCTATATAAATCAAGATAACCTGGGCCGATTACTATTGGTCTTTGAATGGAACGAGGAGGGCAAGGAGCTCTGTGAGCAGATAACCCCGCGCATTCTCGGCCAGCCAATGGGCATTTTTTTGAGCGGCGAGCCCCTGCTGAGCGAGGACGGCCATCCTATAGCCCCTACTGTGAACGACCCCCTCGAGGAATGCAATACGATTGAAGGCTTAAGCTATAATGACGCCACCGAACTATCGGCGCTGCTCAATGCCGGGCGCATTCCCCTCCCCCTAACCCCCATCTACGAGCAGACGGTTTCCCCCACCTTAGGAGAGGACTTCATCGACATGAGCCTGAAGGCGGGAATAATCGGCATCATACTGGTCATGCTCTTCATGATTATCTACTACCGCCTGCCCGGGCTCCTGGCCAGCATAGCCCTCGTTTTCTACGGGGCCGTGGTGCTGGCGATATTCAAGCTGATTCCGGTCACCCTGACCCTGGCCGGCATCGGCGGCTTTATCCTCTCTATCGGCATGGCGGTGGACGCCAACGTGCTCATCTTTGAGCGGATGAAGGAGGAATTCAGGATGGGGAGAACCCTGGGGGCGGCTATCGAGGCCGGCTTCAACCGCGCCTGGACGGCTATCAGGGACAGCAACGTAACCACCCTTATCGTCTGTGTCATCCTCATCTGGCTGGGCAGCAGCATCGCCGAAAGCGCCCCGGTAACCGGCTTCGCGGTGACCCTTCTTATCGGCGTGCTGGTCAGCATGTTCAGCGCTATCATCGTTACCCGAACCCTGCTGCGCCTGTTCGTGCACACCCCTCTAGCCAGCAAGATGGCGCTATTCAGCGCCTACCGGGGGAGAAAAAATGTTTGATATCGCCGGTAAAAGGACTCTGTTCCTGCTCATCTCGGAAGCGATAATCCTTATCGGCATTATCGCTCTGGTGGTCTTCGGCCTTAAACCGGGGATTGAATTCAGCAGCGGCTCCATAATGACGGTGAGCTTTGAGGAGGAAGTAGCCCAGAGCGAGCTACAGGAGGAGATGGTAAATCTGGGCTATGACAATGTTCTTATTCAGCGCACCGGAGAGGGCGATTATATAATCCGCACCCCGGAGCTGAGCGGGGAGGAGAAGGCGGCCCTGGAGGACGGTTTAAGCGCCAGATTCGGCTCCCTTTCGGTGAGGGAGTTCTACTCGGTATCAGCCATGGTAGCCGCGCAGACCGCCCATAACGCCATTATTGCCGTAGCCGTAGCCGCCGTTGGCATACTGCTCTATATCACCTGGGCCTTCAGGCGCATGCCCAAGCCCTTCCACTACGGCATCTGCGCCATAATTGCCCTGGCCCACGACGTGGTGTTGGTACTGGGGGCTTTCTCCATCCTCGGCGCCATACTGGGCTGGGAAATAAACCTGATGTTTATCACCGGTGTCTTAGCCGTCATCGGTTATAGCATCAATAACACCGTGGTCGTTTTCGACCGCATACGCGAGAACCTGAGAAGGGGCATAAGCCCCGACTTTACCACGGTGGTGAATTCCAGCCTGGTGGAGACTCTGAGCCGCTCCCTCAATACCAGCCTGACCACCATGTTCGTGGTATTAGCCCTGCTTCTTTTCGTTGGGGCATCAATCCAGAACTTCGCCGTGGTCCTCCTCATCGGCATTGTCGCCGGCACCTATAGCTCACTGTGCATCGCCCCTACCCTGCTCATAGTCTGGGAGAGGGGGGAGTGGGGCGGATTGGTTTTCCTACCCCGGGCCAAAGCCAAAGGGGCATAGAGAATGCCAGCCACTAAAGAGAGCGCCGCCAAGCTTTCTGTCTTTGCCGTCGGCACGCTGATAGTCTTAAAAGTAGCCGCCAGCATCGTTACCGGCAGTATCGCCATCAGGGCCGACGCCATCCACAGCACTATCGACCTCTTCGGGGTAATCGTTGGCTACATCGGCATCAGGATTTCAGGAAAACCCCCCGACGAGCGCCATCCCTTCGGTCACGGCAAGGCGGAGAACATCGCCGGCGTGGTCATCGCCGGACTGATATTTATCGCCGCCGGCACCATTATCTATCAGGCGGTAAGCCGGCTCATTGCCGGGGCAGCCGTAGAGATGATAACCATAGGCATCTATGTGACCGCCGCCGCCCTGGTCATAAACAGCATTATCTCCTGGTATGCCTTAAGGGTAGCCCGCGCCACCGATTCCATAGCCTTAGAAGCCACCGCCCGCGACATGTTCGCCGATATGCTGAGCTCGGGGGCGGTGCTGGTGGGGCTGGTCCTGGTAAGGCTGACCGGAGCTACCATCCTCGACCCCATCGTCGCCCTGCTGGTCGCCGTACTGATTGCCCGCACCGCCTACCTCACCATGAAGAAGTCCGTTGGTGGGCTGATGGACACCAGGCTGCCCAAAGCCGAAGAGGACGAGATAGTCTCCTGCCTCAGGGAACACAGCGGTCAGCTAGCCGGTTTCCATAAGATACGCACTCGCAAGGCGGGAAGCCAGCGTTACATCGACTTTCACCTGGTAGTGTCCAAGCACATCAGCGTGGAAAGGGCGCACCGGCTCTGCGACCAGCTGGAGCAGGAAATAGAAGCCAGGCTTTCTTATACCAGCGTGACCATCCATGTCGAGCCCTGCGACGGGAAGTGCCAGCAATGCGCCACCTCCCCCGACCTCTGCCGTCACATTTAGCCCAGCCCGTGTACCGCCTTTACCGCCTCAATAAGGCGCCCGATATCGGCTACCTTAAAATGGCGCGGCGAGGGGCCAAGAGGGTCGTCAATACCGCTTTTACCCAACAGGACATCAAGGGTGGCTTTTACTGACGCCGCCAGGGCATCAAGATTGTAGCCCCCCTCCAGGGTAAAGACCAGACGCCGGCGGCAAAGCTCATCGGCCAGGCCCTTGATAACCCCGGCAATTTTAGCAAAGCCGCTGACGCTCACCTCCATCAGGGCCAGCGGGTCGGCCCAGTGGTTATCGTAGCCAGCCGAGACCAGGATAAGCTGGGGCTGGAAGCGCCTGGCGGCGGGGACGATAACCTTCTCAAAGACCGCCAGATACTCACCATCGCCGCAGCCAGCCGGCAGGGGTATATTAATGGTCGTCCCTTCAGCGGCTCCGCCGCCGCTCTCATTGAGGTCGCCGCTTCCCGGGTAGAATGGATACTGGTGAGTGGAGATATACATCACCTGAGGGTTATCATAAAAGGCTTCCTGGGTGCCGTTGCCGTGGTGGACGTCAAAGTCAATAATCAGGATGCGCTCCAGCTTATATTCAGCCAGGGCATACTTGGCGGCGATAGCTATATTGTTAAACAGGCAGAAGCCCATTGCTCGCTCGGCGGTGGCGTGGTGACCGGGGGGCCTGACCAGGGCGAAGGCGCTGTCTACCTCTCCAGCCATGACCGCCGCCAACGCCCGCATGACGCCGCCGGCGGCATAGAGGGCGGCTTCATAAGAGCCAGGCGACATCACGGTATCGGGGTCAAGCCAGCCGCCGCCTTGGCTGGCTAAATCCTCAATCTCTTTAATGTACTTTTTCTGGTGGACCAGGGCTATTTCTTCAACCGTGGCCGGGCGGGGTTCAATCAGGGTTAACTGTTTTTTGAGCCCCGTTTTCTCCAGATGGGAGATAATCGCCTCCAGCCTTTGGGCATTTTCCACATGCTGGCCGGTATCATGCTTGAGATAGATTGGGTCATAGACATAGCCTGCTGACATAGCTGGCTTGATGATAGCAGATTGAGGACTTATCTAACAAGGCAGCGCCCCACCCCTTTTAAAAGTAAGTCTTTTTTCCCACCCAATACCCACCCTATAGGGTAAATCCCCCTTAATCCCCCTTTTTCAAAGGGGGAGGGGTTTCCTTAAGAAGGGCGGCGGGCGGGAAAAGATATAACACGGGG
>DUEC01000054.1 GCA_011176635.1 Dehalococcoidia bacterium
TGGGAAATAAAACGTTGGGGGGAGGAGGGGGAAAAAGCGCTAGCCCCTCACCATTTCTTTTTCCTCAAGGCAAAAGCAATCTCGCTTCGCAACACCTGATTGGCGCCTTCATATATCTGGGTAATCTTGGCGTCCCGGAACATCTTCTCAATGGGATACTCGCGCATGTAGCCGACGCCGCCAAAGACCTGCATGGCGTTAGTGGTAACCTTCATGGCCGTGTCCGAGGCAAAGACCTTGGATATTGCCGACTCGCGGGTAAAATTCTTAGCCCCGCCGTCTATCATGCGGGCGGTGGCGTAGACCAGCGCCCTGGCCGCCTCCACATCTATAGCCATATCGGCCAGCATGTGCTGGACGGCCTGCTGGGCAAAAATGGGGTGGCCAAACTGGACGCGCTGTTTGGCATAGTCCACGGCGGCTTCCAGCGCCCCCTGGGCCAGCCCCATCGCCTGAGCGCCTAAGCCCGGGCGGGAAAAGTCCAGCAGCTTCATGGTCAAAATAAAGCCCATCCCCTCCCGGCCGAGCCGGTTCTCCTCGGGGACGAAACAGTCCTCAAAGACCAGCTCCCTGGTGGCCGAGCAACGGATGCCCAGCTTCTTCTCTTTCCTGCCGAAGGTGAAGCCCTCCGCCCCCTTGTCCACTAAGAAAGCGCTGGCGCCACGCGGCCCCTTGCTCTTATCAGTCAGGGCGATAACGGTATTTACCTCCGCCTCGCCGCCGTTGGTGATAAACTGCTTGGTGCCGTTGAGGATATAGCCGCCGCTGGTGGGGGTAGCCGTGGACTGTATGCCACCGGCGTCGCTGCCGGCGGTGGCCTCGGTCAAGCCGAAGGCGGCTATTTTCCGCCCGCTGGCAATATCGGGCAGGTACTTCTGCTTCTGCTCATCGGTGCCGTACTGCAAAAGGGTCAAGGTGCCCAGACCGCTGGCGGCATAGCTGACGGCTACCCCGCTGCACACCCGGCTCAGCTCCTCCACCACCAGACACAAATCGAGGATGCCGCCCCCCAACCCCCCGTACTCCTCGGGAAGATAGACGCCGAACAAGCCGGCATCGGCTAGAATTTTCATAATCTCCGAGGGGAACTCTTCCTTCTCATCAAGCTCTGCCCGCACCGGCAGTACCTGCTCCTCGGCGATGGTCCTGGTCAGATTCTTGATTTCATTCTGCTGCTCGGTTAAAAAATAGTCCAAGACACTCCTCCTAACAAAATGCACTTGAAAAGCTAAATTGCACTTATTATAAGCCGAGCCAGCTATATGGTGTCAAGGCTAGGCAAACCTTGACAGTATGCTCACTTTAAGCTTTTAATGTATACTGGTATTTTAGGATAGCCGCTATGAGTTATAAGCCCAGTAGAAGGAGGTGAATCCAATGGCAGCCAAGGCGTACGTCCTCATCGAAACAGCCGTGGGCAGAAATAAGGAAGTGGCGGCGGCTATGGAACGGCTGAAGGGAATAAAATCGGTTGATATTGTAACCGGTCCCTATGATATAATCGCTATACTGGAAGAAGAAACCTTGAACGATATCGGCGACCTGGTTACCGGAAAAATCCACCCCATCACCGGTATTTCCCGAACCGTGACCTGCCTGGCAATACGGAGTACCTGACCCCATCCCGGACATCTAAAAGGGATACTTTTTTATAGACCGACCACTGGAAGGGAGAATAGAGCATGGACTTTAGCCTGAGTGAGGGGCAGGAGAAATTCAGACAGGAAGTTAGCGATTTTCTGGAAGGGGAGATAAAGCAGGGGCTGTGGCAGCCGAGCTGCGATGCCTGGATAATGGGCCACGACCCGGAGTTCACCAAAAGGGTGTCTCAGAGGGGCTGGATTGGCTTGACCTGGCCCAAGGAGTACGGCGGTCAAGGGCTATCATTCATCCACCGCCTTATCCTGACCGAGGAGATGCTGCGCTACGGAGCGCCAGCCGCCTGCCACTGGTTCGCCGACCGCCAGATAGGGGGCGCCATCGTCCACTACGGCACCGATGAGCAAAAAAA
The DNA here is from genome assembly GCA_011176635.1 of Dehalococcoidia bacterium. GTDB lineage: Bacteria > Chloroflexota > Dehalococcoidia > Dehalococcoidales > BS750m-G39 > DUEC01. The sequence goes on from DUEC01000054.1 coordinate 2,012, forward strand.
GGAGCTATTGCCCATAATCTTAAAGGGTGAAGCCTATGTCGGCCTGGGCATGAGCGAGCCTGATGCCGGCAGCGACCTCGCCTCGCTTAAAACCAAAGCCACTGAGGACGGCGACCACTATATCATTGACGGGCAGAAGACCTGGACCAGCGGCGGCAGCAACATGAACTGGATTTACCTGGTAGCCAGGACCGACCCCGATGCCCCCAAGCACCGGGGAATCAGCGAGTTCTTCTTCGAGACCAGCCTGCCCGGAATAAACGTCGTCCCCATCGTTGATATTACCGGCGGCGTGCACTTCAACGAGGTCTTCTTTGAAAACGTGCGTATCCCCAAGACCTGCCTGATTGGAGAGAAAAACAAGGGCTTTTACCAGATTTTGAACCAGCTTGACTACGAGAGAAGCGGCATGGAGCGGCTGATGGCTAACTACCCCCTCTTCGAAGCCCTCATCAAGTACACCAAGGAAACCAAACGCCAGGGCAAGCCGCTATCCGAAGATAAATTAATCCGTTCCAAGCTGGCCCAGCTTGAAATAGAGTTTGAAATCGGGCGCCTGCATATGTACCGCGTGGCTATGGTTATGGACGAGGGCCGTGCCCCCAACTGGGAATCGTCTATGTCCAAGGCCTACGGCACCGCCTTTGAACAGCGCCTGGCCAGCACGGCGATAGAGATTCTGGGGCTCTACGGACAGCTCTCGCCCCAGTCCCCGCGGGCACCGATGCAGGGCATGGCTTACCACTCTTATCTATCGTCCAAGGGCTATAGCCTGCAGGCCGGCACCTCGGAAATCTTAAAGAATATTCTGGCTTCAAGAAAGCTGGAACTGCCCAACCAATAAATTGATTAGCAGGCTAGTATAGGAGGCAATGATAATGGACTTAGTTCTCTCTGAAGAACAGGAAATGTTAAAGACGATGGCCCGCGATTTTCTGGCCGATAAGTTCCCCAAAACGATGGTTAAAGAGATAGAAGAGGGCGAGCTGGGCTATTCACCGGAGCTTTGGAAGGAGATGGCCGGGTTGGGCTGGATGGGGCTGGCGCTACCCGAAAAGTACGGCGGCAGTGATATGAGCTTCCTCGACTTAGGTTTGCTGTTGGAGGAAATGGGCAGGGCTTGCCTGCCCGGGCCCTACTTCTCCACGGTAGTCCTCGGCGGGCTGCCCATTCTTGATATTGGCAGTGAGGAGCAGAAAGATGAGTACCTGCCCAGGATAGCCAGCGGCGAGCTGGTCTTCACCCTGGCCCTGACCGAGCCCAGCGCCAGCTATGACGCCGACGGCATCGAGACCAAGGCCGAAGCTGAAGGCGCCAACTATACCATAAACGGCACCAAGCTCTTTGTCGCCGATGCCCATATCGCCGATTATATGCTGGTGGCCGCCAGGACCGACGCCAAAGCCAAGGCGGAAGAGGGCATCACCATTTTCATCGTTGAAGGCAAGAGCGCCGGCATCAGCCACAAGGTATTGAAGACCATCGCCAACGATAAGCTGTGCGAGGTGGTCTTTAAGGGAGTAAAGGTGCCCAAGGAAAATATCCTGGGCGAGTTGAATAAGGGGTGGCCGGAGGTAAAGAAGATAATCCAGCGGGCGGCGGTGGCTAAATGCTGTGAGATGGTGGGCTGTATCCAGCAGGCGCTGGACATGACCGTCGACTACGCCAAGGAAAGAAAGCAGTACGACCGGCCCATCGGCAGTTTTCAGGTTATCCAGCACTACTGCGCCGACATGGCCACCGACGTTGACGGCACCAGGCTCTCCACCTACCAGGCCGCCTGGAGGCTGAGCCAGGGTCTTCCCTGCGCCAGAGAGGTAGCCATAGCCAAGGCATGGGCCGGCGAAGCCTGCCAGCGGGTTATGGCCCTAGCCCACCAGATTCACGGCGCCATCGGAGTCACCATAGACCACGATTTGCAGTACTACACGCGGCGGGCCAAGGCGGCCGAGGTCAGCTTCGGCGATGCCAGCTTCCACCGGGAGGCAGTGGCTCAGGAGATGGGGCTATAGACGCTGGTTGTTAACCTTTATATCGGCCGCTCTTTCAAAGGGGAGGGGCGAGATGCTGAAGAAGTTTTTAATAATTGCGGGGATAGCCGTCGGGGTCTTCGGGATTTGCCTCGGCCTGGTCTGGGCCGTCCCCGGCCTGCAGGACACGGAAACCGGCTTCGGCTACTACGCATCAGGTGTCATCTACTACACGGCTTTTTACCTGGCCCCGATTGCCTTCCTGGTGGGTGTTATCGGCAGCGTAGTGTCTGCCATCAAGTCCCGCATTAAAAAAGCGGGCACCTATTGAGCCAGGGTCTTTAGCCTGGCCAGTACCTCATCTATGTCAGCCCTAGCCGTGGAAGCGCCTGAGGTTATGCCGATATGGTGCTTGCCCTTAAACCAGGAGGGCTTTATCTCCTCCGCCGTCTCCACCAGATAGGTTTTGGTTGCCGCCGAACATAGCTCGGCCAGGCGGTTGGTATTGGCGCTGCCATGCCCCCCGATAACCAGCATCAGGTCAACGCGGCGGGCCAGCTCAAGGGCTTGAGCCTGTCGTTTTCTCAAGTCATGGCATATGGTATCGATAATGCGCAGTTCGGAGTCTTTGCTAAAGGCGCCGTCAATGAGCTCCTTGACAAATTCAACGAAATGGGCCGGTATCTGGGTGGTCTGGGAGAGGACGCCGATGCGGCGGGGCAAAGGTTTCAGCCGGGAAACGACCTCGTCATCCAGGGTAGCCAGCCCCTTGCCATCAGCCCAGCCCAGAACTCCCTTGACCTCGGTGTGGTCGGCATCGCCGTAGATAATGACGAAAAAACCGCTCTCGGCTAAGCGGCGGGCGGCGGTCTGGAGGCGGTGAACGAAGGGGCAGGTGGTATCAACGATATCGATATGCTGCGCCCGAATCTCTTCTTCCATCTCCGGGGCTACCCCGTGGGAGCTGATAGCCACCGTATCACCCTGTATATCTTTAACACCCCGGGCTACCCTGACCCCGCTCTCGGCCAGCCTCTGCAGGACCTGCTGGTTGTGCACCACCGCCCCCAGGGTCTCCACCCCACCGCGCTCACGGGAAAGCTTTTCCAGGATATCAATGGCGCGCTTGACCCCAAAGCAAAAGCCTATCTCTCCCGTTTTTTCAATCTTCATGCCCCTTAGCTACCTTGCCGGCATAACAGCCCCGATACTGCGGGGGGAGCAGTTCGGCTATACGCTCCATTACCAAATCGGTATACTCCGCCAGCTCCTCCCTGGTCACTTTACCCTTACCCTTCCGCAAATAGAAGGGCTTACCAAAATTGACCGTTATCCGGGGGCGGCTTACCCAGCCTAACCACTCAAGCCTCTCGGTGCCGATGATGCCTACGGGAAGAATAGGGGCACCGCTGCGACTGGCTATCAGCGCCGAGCCGCGCATAGCTGACTGAAGCTGAGTGCTCTCGCTCCTTGAGCCCTCAGGGAACATAGCCAGAGCCATGCCATCAGCCAACACTTGTTCCGAATGGCGTATTGCCTTTCTATCCAGCTTCCCTCTATGCACCGGGAAGGAACCAAGACCGCTGATTGCGTAGGCTCGTGGCCAGAAATGAAATAGCTCTTCTTTAGCCATAAATATCACTATCCTGTCCATGCTAACTCCAAGCACGGCCGGGTCGTAGGCATGAAGATGATTAGCTACCACCAGCAGGGGGCCCTGCTCCGGGACATTTTCTTTGCCTGTAACCTTGCATCGGGTCAGGATTCTAAGCAGTACCTGTATCAGGAATCGGCAGACATAA
>DUEC01000055.1 GCA_011176635.1 Dehalococcoidia bacterium
GTTGAGAAGGGGAGGGGAGGGGCTTTGACATAGCGCCGCCCAACCCATATAATTAGCCTAATCAAAATCTCCTTTAAGGGGTGTATCCTTGGCGGAGAAAGCGAAGAAGACTAAGCCCACGGCGGCAAAACCCAGGGCGGCGGCAAAGCCAGAAGGGCCGCAGGACATGGAGCGCATCAAGCGGCGCCTTGATATGCTGGACAACCGCTTGGATAGCATTGACTCAATGGTTACCGCTGTTGCCGAGCGGGTGATGCAGCAGCCCATTGTCTTGAATATAAACTGCCCCCACTGCGGCAAGAATATAGAGATTGCCATAATAGGCAGTGAGAAGCCAGGCACATAGTGCCCGATTACGAATCGGTCAAACTTTGAGTCCCCTTGTTTCGATAGAACTCTCCCATTTAAGCCTGTCCTCTGTAGGCGCACCGGGTGTCTAAAAAAGTCTCTCTATAGAATAAGGATAGATATAAGATGCTGGGGCTGATAGTCGTTATCGTTTATTTCCTGGCTATGATTGCCGTCGGTCTGGTGAGCCGCCGGAAGGTGAGAGGAGCCAATGATTTCTTTGTCGCTGGCAGGAAAGGCTCCTCTCTGTTTATTACCGGCTCACTGCTGGCGACCATTGTCGGCGGCTCAGCCATTATGGTTACCACCAGCCTGGGCTTTACCCAGGGCCTGACCGGGGTCTGGTTTTTGCTGGTGGGCAGTATCGGCCTGGCCGTCCTGGGCTTTTTCTTCGCTAAGAAGGTGAGGCAGTTCGGGCTTTATACCCTGCCCGAGCTGGTGGGCAAGCAGTATGACCAGCGCATCGCCCTGGTCGCCTCAATCCTAATCGTCGTCGCCTGGATAGGCGTCATCGCGGCGCAGATTATAGCCGCCGGGCAGATAATGAGCATCCTGGTGGCCGGCAACTCTACCTTGTGGATGGTGCTCTTTGCTGGCGTCTTCATCGCCTATACCATATTGGGCGGCCAGTATGCCGTTATCCGTACCGATACCCTGCAGGCGGTGATAATATTCGCCGGAATCTTCGCCGCCCTGGCGGTAGTCTTCTCCCGGCTGGGGGGGTGGGGAGGACTGACAGCGTCTTTAGACCCGGAGCAATTCGCTTTTCCGGTAAGCTCCCAGTTCGGCGGCTATGATTTGGTCAAGTTTTTATTGCTGGTCGGCCTGACCTACGTGGTGGGACCCGATATGTATTCCCGCCTTTTCTGCGCCAAGGATGCCAAAACCGCCCGGGTATCGGTATTCTGGGTGGCGTTGCTTCTCATTCCTCTTGCCTTGGGTATCACCTTCATTGGCATGGGGGCATCGGCTTTATTCCCGGCTATTTCTCCGGAGCAGGCCTTCCCCACGGTAATAAACGAGGTCTTGCCCCCGGTACTGGGCGGCCTCGTCCTGGCGGCCTTGCTTTGCGCCTTTATGTCCTCGGCTGATACCATTTTGCTAACTGCCAGCACCATATTGACCGTGGATATAGTCAAGCGGTTCAAGCCGTCGCTCAGCCAGAAGCAGACCATTTCCCTTTCCCGCTGGGGGATAGTGGTCCTGGGCGTATGTGCTCTGCTCCTGGCTTTGTATCTAAAGGGAATACTGGATGCCATTCTCTTCGCCTACACGATATACACCGCGGGGATAGTCCTGCCGGTTATTGCCGGCTTCTATAAGAAGAGGCTCAAGGTCACCGCTTGGGGGGCGCTGGCGGCAATCATCGGTGGGGGGACGGCGGCGCTTATCAGCAAAGTATTTGACATAAAATACCTTGACCTGGGGGCTCTGTTCATCAGCGGTCTGCTCCTTTTCGTGGGCAGTTTCATCGACCATAAGATAAGGAGCCGCCGTCTTGACCGCGGCAGGGGTATCTAGTAGAATTACAATTGCCTTTCAAGCGGGCGGTTAGCTCAGTTGGTTAGAGCGCTGCGTTGACATCGCAGAGGTCACTGGTTCAAGTCCGGTACCGCCCACCACCGATAATAGCTATTGCTGCTGTTGAGCTCTGGTAGAGCCCTTGGGGAACTTCCAGACTGCCTCCTTACTCTCATACCCTTCATCAAGGCACATCGTTTTATCCATGTCTTTCTCGGGCACCAGCTCTTTCAGCGATTTTTCGGTATGGGCGGGCTCTTGATTGACCTGTATTATGATAAAGGGCCTGTCCACCCTCGAGATGCTCCAGGGGCCGTGGATGAGGTTCGGCGGTATATAGGTCACCGTGGACTTGGTGATAACATGCTTCTCCATCTCCGGGCCCATACAGAGCTCGACCTCGGCTCCCAGGTCATAGGGGGCATCCGGATTGGTGCCGAGGTGCATCAGGATTTCGGCGCTTTTGTGTATGTGGGGGCCGTGGGAAAGCTGGTCCCAGGAGTCCACCCCGAAGAGCGCGGCCGGGGAAGAGGTTATCCAGTTGACCAGGTATCTATTACACCCTTTAATCTGGTCGCCGCTCAAGCTGGCGATAATCTTCATCTCCTCAGTCCCCGGAAAGGGCCCCGATATAAAGTACTTGCCGTATTTCGTCTCGGCCATTGCTTTCTCCTTGTTGGTATTGGAAAAACACTAGAGCCTGCCTGGTTGGTGATTGTCCCTACTGGCCAGACTTCAGCTTCTTTATCTCCTCGGGCGAATATTTCTCACGAGGGTGGCTGGGGTGCAGCGAAACGTCACCTCGTGTCATGTCGTATTTAGGTGTAAAGAGAACGTGCATCCACTGGAAAGGTTTGTTCACCTTGGTGATGGCAATCGGGCCATGTACTAATCCCTTGGGAACGAAGACAATGGATGTGCTGTTGACTATGTGTTTTTCTCCCTCCTCGCCAAAATGTATCTCCACTTCGGCGTCGAAATCGTAGTAATTTAAGGGGTTGCTGCCAAAGATGAAAAAGATTTCGTCGGCATCGTGGGCGTGAGCCGGATGAGGAAATGCAATCGGTTCGTTGATGCAAAGTAGTTGGACTTCAACCGGAAAGTTGCCAAACTTGGCGCCATAACAGCCCTCTTCACCGCATATGTGTATCATCGGTGCAAATCCCTTTTCCAGGGGTTCCCTTATTATGTACTTCCCGTATTTTGTTTCGGCCATTGTTTTCCTCCTTACTTTTTATAAAGGCACTAAACAGGAAAATTCTATTCCATCTGCCCGAACATTGCAAGGGGAGGGGAGCTGAGCCATTGCACATGAGGGAACAAATTGCTACAATCATCCTTGAAACCAGAGAGGGGGTTTTTAAGATGTACGACTACTCAATATTCAAAAAGTTCAAGTTCGAAAGAAAGCCGGTAGGCATCAAGTATTCGCTTGAGAAACCGGAGGGAATCAAACAGCTGGATAAGAGCCTGGGGCTTTGCGAGATGTTTAAAGAAGCGCAGACCAGCCAACCCTTCTACGCCGCCAAAGAGAACGTGCAGTGCGGGGAGCATGTCGTCGGCATGCTGGATTTTCCGCCGATGATGTACAGCGGGCAGTTGGGCCCGATATTTTCCATGTTCAAAACTCCGGGCGCCAACCGCCGAATCTATGATTACGTCCCCATATTGCCCAAGGACTCGGTGAAGTACATCATTCACTCTGCGGTAGACCAGCTCGCCTCCGACCCGGACCTGTTGATTATTACCGCCAACCCGACCCAGGCGGAGATTATTCTGAGGGCCAGCAGTTATTCCGACGGCAAGATGTGGTCTTTTAAAGGGACGACCTGTTTAGCCTGCGCCTGGATGTACGCCCACCCCTACCTCAACGGCGAACTGAACTGCACCATCACTGGCCTCGGTTTCAGCATGAAAGCCAGGCAGGTTCTGCCCGAAGGCCTGATTATTATCACCGTGCCCTTCGACCTGCTCCCCGGTCTGATTGATAATCTGAAGGATATGGAGTGGGAACCTTACTGGTTCAATCTGGGCAGAGAGGGGTTTATCAAGGAGGTCAAGAAGCGAAGCGAAGAAATGGCCAAGGAGTTAGATCCATCATATTCTTACCGGGAATAGAATGGCAGGGAGGTAACTATGAGCGACCTATCCATATTTGACGAGTTCAAGTTCGAAAGAAAGCCGGTGGGCGTTAAGTTCCTGCTCAATAAGCCCGACGGCATCAGTAAGCTGGACAAGGGGCTGGCTTTTTGCGAGATGCTCGGCGAGGCCCAGAAAAGCCCGCCTTTCTACGCCGCCAGAGATAATTTCACCTGCATGGGGCCGGTGGTGCTGGGCATGGAGCCGGCCAACCCTATTTTCGCCAGCGGGCAGGTGGGTCCCAAGGACGGTATATATAAGGAAGCGCGGGCTAACCGCCGAATCTATGATTACATTCCCAAGCTGGCTGGGGGCACTGTCCGCTATGTCGCCTTCTCCCCCATGGATGAGCTGACTTTTGAGCCGGACGTATTGATTATTACGGCTCAGGTGAACCAGGCCGATATTCTACTGCGGGCGCTGTGCTATTCCACGGGCAGGATGATAACCACCAGGAGTACGCCAGTTCTAATGTGCGCCTGGCTCTATGTTTATCCCTTCGTTAGCGGCGAGCTGAATCATTTCGTCAGCGGTCTTGGTTTCGGCATGAAAACACGCGGCATACTCCCGGAAGGCTTGATGCTAATCTCCATCCCCTACGACCTGCTGCCCATGGTGGCGCAAAACCTGCGGGATATGGAGTGGATTCCTCCCCTGCACCGGTTAAGCGATGAGGAAAAAGGAGACCAGTTGCAGAAGACGGTGGAGGAGCTAAGGCGGGAATACGAAAATGGCTAAAAGCCCCCGCCGGCTATTTGCCCCGCTATAAGTCTGTCAACAAGTGGTTTAAGGTCTATTTAAGCTGGAAGTGTTGTGGTATAATAGGGCAGTTTTTGTCCCGCTTAGCTTTAAATAATCAGGGCAAAGGAGCAGGATTATGGCTGGAAACGAGAGTCTGGTAAAAATCTTCGGCGCTAAGAATGTCCTTGACGATGCAGAGACCCTGGAGGAGTACTCCGGGGATTTTAGTTTTGTCTCCCCGGTAAGGCCCAGGTGCGTGGTCAAACCTAAGAACGCCGATGAGGTGCAGAAGCTGGTAAAGTGGGCCAACGATAAGCGCACCCCGCTGGTACCGGTAAGCTCGGGCTCCCCCCATTTCCGCGGCGATACCGTTCCCGGCATCGGGGGGGCGGTGGTCGTCGATTTGAGCGGCATGAAAAAGATTATCCGCGTCGACCGCGCTCACCGGGTGGCTATGGTCGAGCCGGGGGTAACCTTCGCCGAGCTGATACCGGCCGTAGAAAAAGAGGGCTTGAGGCTCAACATGCCTTTACTGCCGCGCAAGTCAAAGACCGTTATCGGCAGTATGCTGGAGAGGGAACCGGTGGTAATGCCCAAGTATCACTGGGATATATCCGACCCGCTGGCCTGCGTTGAGGTCGTCTTTGGCACCGGCGACATGTTCCGCACCGGCCAGGCGGCTGGCCCCGGTACTATCGAGGAGCAGTGGGCAGCTGGGGGCGCCCAGAAGACGCCCTACGGGCCGGGCCCGGCGGCTTGGTACCGGCTTATCCAGGGGGCGCAGGGGACGATGGGCATCGTCACCTGGGCGTCATTGCGGTGTGAAATACTGCCCAAGCTTGAAGAGCCTTTCCTGGTCGGCTCCGCCGAACTTGATAGGTTGCTTGAGCTGGTCCACTGGCTGGTGAGGATGAGGCTGGTTAACGAATGTTTTGTCTTGAACGACTCTAACCTGGCGGCTATCATGGCCAGGAAATTTCCCGGTGAATACCAGGATATCAAGGATACCCTGCCGCCCTGGGTGCTTTTCTTTAACCTGGCCGGCTATGATTATTTTCCCGAAGACAGGGTGAGCTCCCAGATAAAGGGCGTCTCGGATATAACCAAGCGGATAGGCTTGGAGGCGGATAAGGCCGTCGGCGGCGTTTCGGCGGTTGAGATGTTGAAAATGGTCAAGCGGCCTTCCCCCGAGCCCTATTGGAAGCTCGGCGGTAAGGGGGCCTGCCACGATATATTCTTTATCACCACCTATGATAAGCTCGAAGGCCAAATCGGCGTCATGAATGATGTAGCCAATAAGTCCGGCTACCCCGCTCTGGACATGGGGGTTTACCTCCAGCCTATAGTGCAGGGCAGCAACTGCCACTGCGAGTTCAACCTGTTCTACGACCCGCAAGACCCGGTTGAGCTGGAGCGAGTCAAGGAGTTATCCGCTGAAGCCGTCAACTGCTTAATGGCCACGGGCGCCTTCTTCTCCAGACCTTATGATAGAAGTGCCCGGATGATTATAAACAGGGATGCGGCTTACGTTGACGCTTTAAACAGGGTTAAGACGATATTAGACCCCAACCATGTCATGAACCCGGGGAAGCTGTGCTTTTAGAGGAGAATAAACTCTGGGGAGGAGACAAGATGGCAATAGAAGATTACCGCGGCGATGTGGAGATGTGCTGCCGGTGTTCGGCTTGCAAGCATATACCCCTGCAGATGGTAAAGGGGGTTGAGCATTCATACGCCTGCCCCAGCATAGCCAGGTACAATTTCCACGCCTACTCTGGCGGGGGCAGGCTGCTTATCGCCAAGGAGATGTTGAACAGCGGATTTAAATATACCGATAAGCTCCTCGATATAGTTTATAATTGCCAGATGTGCGGCGGCTGTGATACTTCCTGCAAGTACGCCATGGACATGGAGGTGCTGGAGCCGATATACGAATTCAGAATCAGGTGCGTGGAGACGGGGCACACTAACCCCGCCCTGGATAAAGTGATTAACAGCCTGCGCAAGCAGGGCACCATGGTGCCGGGGGCAAAGGGTAAGCGCGCCGCCTGGGCCCAAGGAATGGGCATTAAAGACGCCACCAAAGAAAAGGTGGATGTCTATTACCATGTCGGCTGTCTGACCAGTTACGACAAGGACTACCAGAAGCTGGCCAGGGCCACGGCCAAGATATTGAAGAAAGCCGGGGTTGACTTCGGCATCGGCTACGAAAACGAGTCGTGCTGCGGCGGCAGAGCCTTCCAGATGGGCTATAAAGATGACTTCCTAAAGCAGGCCAAGAAGAACATGGACATGCTTAAAAAAGCCGGCGTGAAAACGCTGGTGACCGGTTGCGCCGACGGCTATCAGGCCTTCAAGGTGCTCTACGACAAATACAACCTCAAGGGCGACCTGGAGGTGCTGCATATCACCGAATATCTGGCCCGCCTGATTAAAGAAGGCAAGCTCAAGCTGAACAAGAAGGTCAACCTGACGGTTACCTATCACGACCCCTGCTATCTGGGCAGGCTGGGCGAGCCCTGGATACACTGGCAGGGGAAAAAGATTCCGGGCTACAAGTTCGTCTTTGACCCTCCCAAGGTATACCGCCGGGGCACCTACGGCGTCTACGAGCCGCCGCGGGAGGTGCTCAAGAGCGTTCCCGGAGTAAAGCTCTTTGAGATGGACCGGATTAAGGAATACGCCTGGTGCTGCGGCGCCGGCGGCGGCGTCAACGAGTCCAACCCGGAGTTCGCCAAGTGGACGGCGACTGAGCGCATTGAAGAGGCCGAGTCCACCGGGGCCGAGGCAATTGTTACCGCCTGCCCCTGGTGCGAGAAGAACTTTAACCAGGCTATCAAGGAAAGCGGCAGTGACCTAAAGGTCTACGATATCGTTGAAATAGTAGAGAAGGCAATCTAAAAAAGGGGGCAATGAGTCATGGCTCTAAGCAAGGATGTCTATAAAGAATTTGAGGATGTGGTGGGGGCGGAGAATATTTCCGATGACCCGGCCATAAAAGACGCCTATCGTTCCCCGGATTTAACCGTGATTCTTCCCGGGAGCACGGAAGAGGTTGCCGCCGTTATCAAGCTGTGTAACAAGCACAAGATACCCTACAAAGCGCAGAGTACGGGATGGATGCTTTTCGCGCCTACCTACGATTTCATCTTTATGGACTTGAGAAGGATGAACCGCATCATCGAAATCAACGAGAAAAACATGTATGCCGTGGTCGAGCCTTACGTTATCTCGGCGGAGCTGATGGCCGAGCTTTTCAAGAGGGGCATGATTTGTAACGTAAAGGGGTCGGGCTCCACCTGCACGGCGCTGGCCATGTCCGGCCACGGCCATATGGGGATGACCACCAGCACCGGAGACCGCAACGACCTGGCCACGGAGTGGGTAACCGATGAAGGGGAGATAGTCAGGCTGGGGACGCTGGGGGCTTCCGATGAGTGGTTCTGCGGCGACGGGCCGGGGCCGTCTTTGAGGGGCGTATACCGGGGCGGGGGTGTCATTACCAGGCAGGCGACCAAGGTCTATCACTGGCCGGGGCCCTCGGAGTATCCGCTGGAAGGACTGTCGCCGCGCTACACCCTCAGTAAGAAACCATCGGAGATGAACATGATGGTGCGCTACTTTTCCTTCCCCTCCATAGGGAAGCTGATTGAAGCCGAGCTTAAAATCGGCGAAAGCGAGATAGCTTTCGAGCTCATGGGCTTTTGCCCCTCGATGGTATCTTCCAACATAACGACCAGCAACGAAGAAGACTTTGAAACCCTGGAGCAGTTCACCAGAGAGGTACAGGGGCCCGGCTTCATGGTCATAATCGTGGGCAACTTCGACGAGGACTTTGCCTACAAGAAGAAGGTGCTGGCGCAGATTATTAAGGAAACCGATGGTGAGTCCTTAAAAGCGGTGGAAGACCCCGATGCCGAAGCCACCCTGTTGTTCCAGTGCACACGGGTTTGTGCATCTATCAGGGAGACCTTCCGCGCCGGCGGCATGTTCTCTTCGATGATGGTGCAGGGCCAGAGATACGATAACCACGTGAGGTGGCTGGAAGAAGCGGCCGTGTTGAAGAGGGAGCTGATAGAGAAGGGCCTGGTCATAGCCGACGACGGCCAGCAGTTCGGCTGGGGGGAGGAAGGGGGGCACCTGGGGCACACCGAGATATTCTGCCGATATAATCCCTACGACGAAAAATCGTCGAAAGCGGTACAGGAATGGCTGGCCAAGGTAGGCAAGAGGGCGCTGGACGGCTGTTTCGCGGTGCCGTCAATGGGCATCCTGCCTGTCGATGTAATCGGCAAGCGGGCGTCCAACTACCATATATGGTTTGGCAAGCTCAAAGAAGCCTTCGACCCCAACGGGGTAGGGGAGAATACCGGCTTCAGCTATGTGGGCGCCGACACCTCCGGGGTGCATACCTCAATATACCAGAAGCCCGAGAAGGCTTCGCCAAAGAAGTAGCCCCCTCGGGCCTATATAAACGTGAAGCTCTAACAGGGACAACCCGGAGCTATGCTATTATTTATTTGTATACGCCGTACTCCTTGGTGAAGTCCATCATCATCTTGAAGTTTTCCGCCTTGACCTCGTCGGCGGCAACCCCGTTCGACATGATATAACCGCCGCCCTGGGCGCAGGTATCGATGAGATTCTTGGCGTAGTCTTTCACCTGCTGTGGTGTGCCTACGGCTAATAAATCGGTGGGCATATTGCCGGCGATGCAGGCGACCTTGCCCAGTGTCTTCTTGGCCTCGGCCATATCGGTTCGGTCAAAAGCCCACATCGTCTTACCCTTGGGTATGTCGCTGATAATCTCCAGCCGCGTGTTATAGCCTCCCTCAACAAATGAGTAGGGTACACAGCCCTCCTCGATTAAGCCCATGATTAGTTTGCGGAAGTAGGGCCAGTAGAATTTCTTGAACTGCTCATCGGAGAGGAAGCCGTCGGCCCCTTTGTGCAGTGGTATCATCACGCCGGGGTTGCCGCTCATCTTTACCGCCGATATCCCCATGTTAATCATCATCGGCGTGATGGCTTCCAGGGCTTCGAGGAGCTTATCGGGCTGGCGGTACAGGTCCAGCATTATCCCCCTGGTGCCCCTCAAGGTATCGCCGATGACGTCAAAGGGCACCTTGCTGAAGCCGCCGAAGATGCTGGGATAGCCCAGCGATGCCATCTCATTATTGAAGGCACCGAGAACCCCCGCCCATTTCATGGCTTCGGCGCCGGCTTCAAAGAGGGTCTGGTAGGCGGCCTGAACATCGGGCATGGCGAAGGGTATCACATTGAGGGGGACGAAGACAATCTCCTGGACGCTGGAAAAATTGGGTAGCATCTGGAAGGCTCCCAGCTTACCGAAGACGCGTGGGAAGTAGGTGGTGGTGAAGAAATAGGAGGGGTCTTGAATCAAGGCGTCGTATTCATCGGCCATCATGTATTCACCCTCAAGGCACTGGTAGGAATGATTGGGCGAGACCCCGTGGCCGGGCCAGGCGTATAGCTTATAGTCAAGGATATCAAAGACCTTTCCAGGGCAAGGGTTACCGGCGCCGGTATTCACATCCGGCTCAAAGTCCAGGGTGAATTTTCTGTATGCCTGGCAGCACTTATCGTAGTCATACATCGCTTCCTGGGGGGTTATGCCGGCGTAGAAAGCGGGGAAAAAGCTGACGATAGGCAGTACCGGCACCCTGTCCGGCAGTTCTTTAAGCTGAACGACCTTTTTTAAGCGGGTGACTCTTTCTTTATAATCTTTCTCGGCCTGGGGGCTGGCGAACTCTATCCCCTCTGCGGAAAGGCATTTGGCGAAAAGCGTCTCCTGCTTTTCATCCGGCGTCAACTCCTCCCATTTCTTTTCCATATTTTTATCTCCTCCTGCAATGCTCTTGAAGCGTATACTATCATTGGCGTTAAGTGCGAGTCAACCGCCGAGCTACAAAAACCGACAAAAAGAGCCCCCCTACTTGACAAGGCGGGCATAGCGATATAATATCTTGCTTGCGGTCTATAAAGCATCCAACGTTTGAGTGATACTTCAAGCGATTTGTCTTGATATAGTATTGACAAAGCGGGGGTGGTTAATTATACTCTCAGCAGGATTATTATCAGAAACTATAATACTTTAGGAGGTGCCGATGTAAGATTTTGTGATGAAAGTTCTATAACTATCCTGGAAATTCAGGAAAGGAGAAACAAGTGAGTAAAAGGTTATTGTTGATTCCGTTAGCATTGTTGTTGGTCTTCAGCCTGGTTGCTGTCAGCTGCGACGGAGATGCGGACGTAACAACCACCCCGCCCCCGACCGAAACAACCGTGCCACCCCCCGATGACTATGATACCAGGACGAGCATTGTTATTGGTGCCGCCAGACCTATCTCCGGCCCATTAAATATGATCGGAGACTATGCCTTAGGGCCACTCTTGGATATTTGGGTGGATCAAATCAATGCCGCGGGTGGTCTCTATATTGATGAGTATGACAGGGCATTGCCGGTAGAGCTGATAATCTATGATGATACCAGTGACCTGGGCACGATGACGACACTGCTGGAAAGATTGATTTTAGAGGACCAGGTTGACTTCATAATGCCCCCCTGCAGCACCGCCTTCCTCTATGCTGCCGCTCCGATAGCCAATGAGCACGGGTATATCTTCCTGGGAGGCGAGGGTGGTTGTACGACCCTCACCGCTCTGCTTCCTGACCTGCCCTACGTGTTTGGCGTCTTGAATTACTCGGACTACCACCAGATACCGGCTCTGGCTGACCTCTTTGTGGAGTGGGGTGTGGAGACAGTGGCCTATATCTACATCGCTGACCTCCATGGCATAGAGTATGCCCATACCTCAGAGAGCGAATTTTTGCTGAGGGGCATTCAGGTAGTTTATAGCGAGGGCGTCCCGCCTGAAGCTGTGGACCTAACGCCACAACTGCAAGCAGCCATGAATTCTGGGGCTGATGCTTTTTGCGCTTATACCTATCCCCCGATAAGCATATTTGTTTACGGTCAGGCAATGGGGCTTGGCTATAATCCAGATGTCTTTGTAATCGGCCCCGGGGCTAACTTCCAGTTCTATTATGCCGCGTTCGGTCCGATGACAGAGGGGTTAATTGGTTTTGGTGCCTGGAACAGGCAGACTTCTCCCGAAGCCAACGCACTTGTTGATTTGATGGTCGCAGCTACTGGTGATGCCGGACTGGCACTCTATGGTGACGAAGAAGGATTTCTTGATTGGTGGGGACAGCTGTTCTATTATGGTGCGCTCCAATTCTTTGAGCAGGCTATCGTTGAGGCTGGAACCCTGGACCAGGCGGTAATAAGGGGTGTCATGGCTACCAGTACCTTTGATACATGTCTGGGACCGACCTGGTTTGATATGCGCGATGGTGGCGGTGGGCTTCTGGCACTTGAATGTCATCCCGGGCAGGTTGGCCAGTGGCAGAACGGCATATATGAAGTAATAGGCCCTGCGGCTAATGCTACCGCAGACGCTATCTATCCCAAGCCGCCGTTCCCAGCACCTTAAGCATTAGGCATTTGAGTTTTTTAGGAGTTCAGGGGTAAGATTAGTTTTAAGCAGGCTGTCTTAAGGGGTGTGGAAATAACACCTTGCAAGAGCAGGGTGGTGATTTTCTCCCAGGACTTTTCCTGCGCCTTATAGACAGCCTGCCCCTTGATTAGCAAGGTCAGAAAGTTTTTAAATAATTATGTTTGCATCAATCCTGGATATAATTATTGACGGGTTATTTATGGGCGGTATCTACGCCCTGCTTGCTATGGGTTTGAGCCTGCAGTACGGTGTTGCCCGGGTGCTGAACGTTTCTCACGGCGAATTTATTATGGTCGGGGCTTTCCTCACCCTGGCGCTGCACACAGGACTGGGCATGAACCCCATACTTACTCTGGTCATTATCGGTCCTATCATATTCATAGTAGGTTATTTACTTCACCGAACTTTGTTCAGTGCTCTCTTAAAGTCGTCACCATCGACAGAAGTCTTTGAGGGTAAATCCCTGTTAGCCACTTTTGGCCTCCTCTTCATCATTCAAAATGTGGCGGTATTAATATGGGGTTCGGCCACAAGGAGTTATTCTTATTTAGCTAGTCCGGTTGAAATAGCTGGAGCGATTACTTCCTTAAATCGCATGGTAACCCTTGGCATTACCATAGCCATAGGCTTGGCCTTCTATATCTTTTTAGCCCGTTCCCGCATGGGAAAAGCCATCCGGGCAGCGGCCCAAGACCCGGCCACGGCGGGGATTATGGGGGTAAACATCAACAATGTGCTGGCCCTATGCTTCGGCTTTGGTCTCTTAATGGCCGGTATTGCCGGCGTACTTTACAGCATGTGCTTCGGTTTTTATACAACTATGGGCTTGGGATTTACCATAATTGCCATCATTGTGGTTGTCTTAGGTGGTTTGGGGAGCATCCCCGGCAGTTTTATCGGGGGTTTTATACTGGGTATTGTTGGCCAAATAACAAACACTTTTGAGGCGGAATTAACGCTGGCTGCCTACTATTTCATCTTCATAGTCTTGCTCCTGGTAAGACCGAAAGGCATTATGGGAAAGTAGAGAAATGAAAACTACGCTAAAGGATGATAAGGTGTAACCATGCAATACTTGCTTACCTCAATTTGCTCCCTGTGCATGGTTTACTCAGGCTGGTTTATTGACAGGTTACTGGGTAAAGAGAAGAGAGGCAAGTGGCTCACTTCCGGGGTACTTCTTCTTACCCTGGCCCTGGTAGCTACGCTACCCGTCTATGGAACAAGTTACGCCCCCATACTGATGACCACCATCATCTTGTACATCATCCTGGCGGTGAGCTGGACCATGTTTTCCGGTCCTACCGGTTACATGTCACTGGCGACGGCGGCCTTTTTCGGGGTCGGCATATATACGGCCGCTTTTATGGCGGGTGATTTTCCCCCGCCTGTCTTTATCCTTGTTGGTGGTGCCGCCAGTTTTATCCTCGCTCTCGGCGTTGGCGCTTTGACCTTAAGGCTGAGGGGCATATATTTTGCAATATTCACGTTCGGACTCGTCGAGCTCATCAGGCATGTTCTCGCCTTCATTGAACTTCACGTAACGGGCACGCGGGGCCGATTCGTTTTCGGTGTAGATAACGAAACTATTTTTTACTACATGCTCGGTGTTTTTGTTCTGTTAATGATTACCGCCTACTTTCTTAACCGTTCTAAATTTGGTTTAGCCTTGCGGAGCATCGGTGAATATGAGGCGGCGGCGGCTCACACCGGCGTTAATGTAACCATGGTGAAGATTGTCACCTTTGCCGTCAGCGCCTTTTTCATGGGGGCAGTCGGGGCAATCTGGGCGACAAAATTGCACTATGTTGACCCGGGCATCGCCTTCAATCCCCTCTTTACCTTTATACCGGTTTTGATGGCTATCTTCGGCGGCATGGGACTGCTTTATGGCCCGATAATAGGGGCCGCTTTCTTCACCCTCTTGAAAGAGTTCTTAACAACCACCCTGGCCAAGTACGGGCTTGGAGAGCTCTACATGCTCTTTTTCGGCGTTATATTGGTGGCTGCTATATTATTCATGCCCAACGGAGTGGTGGGGGTGATACAAAGATTGACACAGAAGTGGCGGAAAGGAGGTCCGGTGGAGGAACATGCAGATACTTGAAGGTGAAGGGGTTACCAAGTATTTTGGCGGGTTAGCCGCCGTATCAAAGGTAGATTTTAGCGTGACCAAGGGCGAGGTCTTTGGTCTGATTGGTCCCAACGGGGCTGGTAAAACAACGCTGTTTAATCTAATATCCGGGGCTTTTGCCCCTAAACCCGGGGTAATAAAATTTAGGGGCGAGAAGATTAGCGGCTTAAGCCCGCATAAAATTTGCCGGCGGGGGGTGGCCAGAACCTTTCAAGATGTTAGAGTTTTCGCCAATATGCCCGCCCTTCAGAATGTATTGTTGGGCTCGCTATTCGGGACGCCAACCGGTATGTCGGAGGCGGAGGCTAATAAGAGAGCTATCGAGTTGTTAGATTTTGTCGGCTTGTCAGCAATGAAAGATATCCCGGCTGGGGGCTTGACCCTGGTTAACCAGAAGCGAGTTGAGGTGGCCAGGGCGCTAGCCACCAGGGCGGAACTATTAATGCTTGATGAACTGATGGCAGGTCTGAATCCCACGGAGACAGCCGAGGCTATGGAGTTGGTAACCAGGATTAGGAAGAGAGGGGTTACCATCTTTATGATTGAGCATGTTATGAAGGCGATTATGGGGGTGTGTGACCGAATTATGGTGCTCCACCACGGTGAGAAGATTGCCGAAGGAACGCCAAAGGAGATTGCCACCAGCAAGAAGGTTATTGAGGTATACCTGGGAGAGTAGGCTTATGCTGAAAGTTAACAAAGTAGATACTTTTTACGGCAAGTCTCAAGCCTTGTGGGATGTTTCCTTAGATATTAAAGAGGCGGAAATAGTGGCCCTGATTGGAGCCAACGGGGCCGGTAAAACAACACTGCTTAATACTATATCCGGTGTGCTGGTTCCGACTTCAGGTACCGTGGAGTTCATAGGTCAGAAGATAGATGGGATGGCACCTCACCGCATTGTGGGAATGGGCCTTTCGCATATACCCGAGGGCAGGAGACTTTTTGTCGAAATGTCGGTGCGTGAAAACCTGGAGATGGGCGCCTATTCCTCTAGAGCCTGGAAACACAGGGCGGAAACCTTTGAGCAGGTCTATAAAATATTCCCTATATTGAAAGAAAGAGCCGGGCAGTTAGCCAGGACACTGAGCGGTGGCGAACAGCAGATGCTGGCTATGGGTCGGGGTTTGATGTCCAGGCCCAAACTGTGCATGTTTGATGAGCCGTCATATGGTCTGGCCCCGAGGTTGCTAAGGGAAGTATTCGAGGCCATAAAGTCCCTGCGCGAGCAGGGGATTACCATCCTGCTGATTGAGCAAAATGTGCGAAATACCCTGGACATATCTGACCGGGCATACGTGCTGGAAAACGGGCGGATTGCCCTTGAGGGGAAGAGCCAAGACCTTCTAAAAAAGGAGCTGATAAAAAAGTCCTATCTGGGGCTGTAGCTTTAAAACTGATAAACCGCTCCGGATAACCATTAGATGCCCTTGGCTACACCAGCAAGGGCATAACCTTCTATAGAGGAGCTTGAAGCGGGGATGGGGGTAAGGTAAACTATAGGGAGGTGCTAAAATGAGGTTAATATATTGAGGCTAGCCGATGGGATAGTCCAATTTAAGATTTTAAGGAGGTAAAAGAAAATGGCGGCAGACTTAGCGAGCACATTAGCTGATTTGAAGGAAGCAGAGGTTCTTAAGATTGTTAAGGATAGGCTGGGTGCCGGTGAAGAGCCACTCAAGATTTTAGACGATGCCCGAAGAGGCATGGAGGTCGTGGGCAAGCGCTTTGCCGATAGCGAGTATTTCATCCCTGACCTGGTCTACTCCGGGGAAATACTGAAGGTGGTAACCGACCTGGTTAAACCAAAGCTGACCAAGGAGGTGGGGACCAAGAAGCTGGGCAAGGTTGTTTTTGGCACCGTTGCCGGCGATATACATGACATCGGCAAGGATATCGTCGTCTTTATGCTTGATGTTAACGGCTTTGAGGTCTATGACCTCGGCGTGGATGTTCCGGCACAGAAGTTTGTTGACAAGATAAAAGAGAGCGGCGCCCCCATTGTCGGCTTGAGCGGCTTCCTTACCCTGGCTTTTGATTCCATGAAAGAGACTGTAGAAGCCATGAAAGCGGCTGGTTTAAGGGACAAGGTTAAGGTCATGATTGGCGGCGGGCAGATTACCGATGAGGTAAGGAAGTATACCGGCGCCGATGCCTTCGGCAAAGACGCTATGGCCGGAGTTGCCCTGGCCAAAAAGTGGATAGGGGCGGGGTGATAATCTTAAAATCTAAGAGCCGATAAGGTCAGGAGGTAATAAAAATGGCAAAAGAATGGGCAGATATGACATCGGATGAGAAGCAGGAAGCGTTTTTCGCCAAATGGATGGCGCCGAAAGACCCCGAGGGAAAGGACCTTAAATTCCAGAGCCCCGAGGCCGAAAAGGAATTCAAGGCAAGAATAACCAGGATAAAAGACGCCGTTCAAATGAAGAAGCTGCCGGACAGGGTGCCGGTTTTTGTCGCTCCTAGCTTCTTCCCCGCTTATCACGCTGGAATAACCCCCCAAGAAGCCATGTATGACTACGAAAAATGCATGAAGGCATTTAAAGATTTCGTCGTAGAGTTTAAGCCGGACGGGAACCTTGGCGCGGCTGTGCCTGGCCCCGGGAAACTCTTTGAAATCCTTGACTACAAGCTATATTCCTGGCCCGGCCATGGGGTTGCCCCGGAGCAGTCTTACCAGGCTAACGAGGGCGAGTACATGAAGCCCGATGAATATGACGCCCTGATTGACGACCCGTCTAATTTCTTCAGCAATACCTACCTGCCGCGCGTCTTCGGCAAATTAGATGGTTTTGGGATGCTGCCGGCCCTCACCGGCATACTGGAGATGTACGGCGTTGCCTTTAATTTCATCCCCTTCGGCCTGCCCCCGGTTCAGGCCACCTATAAGGCGCTCTTTGAGGCCGGCGCCGAAGCCCTGAAATGGGCCGGAGCCATCGGTGCCTTCAATGCCGATATAACCTCCGCCGGATTCCCGCTCATGGCCAGCGGATTTACCAAGGCACCCTTTGATGTAGTTGGCGACACCTTGAGGGGCACCAGGGGGGTAATGCTGGATATGTACCGCCAGCCGGACAAACTCCTCGAAGCCCTGGAAAGGCTGACCCCAATCATGATTAAGATGGGGGTGGGCACGGCTCAGATGTCCGGACACCCCGTAATATTCATACCTCTGCACAAGGGCGCCGACGGATTCCTCTCCGATGCCCAGTTCAAGAAGTTCTACTGGCCTACCTTTAGAAAGGTCATGTTGGGCTTGATTGATGAGGGGGTTGTACCAATGCCAGCGGCAGAGGGGCACTGGACCACGCGTATGGAGGTCATGAGCGACTTACCCAAGGGCAAGACCCTGTGGATGATAGACCAGAGCGACATGGCTAAAACCAAGAAGACGCTGGGCAAGGTTGCCTGCCTGTTCGGCAACGTGCCCTCCGACCTGCTAACCATAGGCACCCCCCAGCAGGTGAAGGACTACGTCAAGAACCTCATTGATACCTGCGCCCCGGGCGGCGGTTACGTCGTTAGCAACGGCGCCTTCTTTGACCAGGCTAAGGCGGAAAACGTCCACGCTATGGTCGATACCGCCATGGAGTACGGCAAGGTATATAAATAGGGCGAGAGTGTTAAGAGTGGCACCCCGGGGCAAAGCCTTTTTGTCTCGGGGTTGCTTTTTTGGTAGACTTTCAGGTAACTGAGAACCCGAGGAGTAAGACATGCCTGTAATCCGCGATATTCTCTTGAGTCTAAAGAGCCGGGAGGTACTGCGCCGGCAGGGGTTCAGAGGAGGTTCCAGGGTCAGGCCCGAGATTAAGAGCCTGATTACCGAAATACTGGCCACTGTCAAGAAGACGCATCTCCTGGAGCCGGCTGTTGCCTATGAAATCTATCTCATAGCCGGGATGAGCCCCGACCGGATATCGCTGGAGGGCGGTAAAGCCATAGAGGGGCCCCTGCTAGCGGCAATCTTCCCTGAGGCGAAGGAGCTTGCCGTTATCATCGCCACCATCGGCCCCGGGCTGGAAAAACAGGTAACCGATTACACCAGCCGCGGCCAGCATCTACGAGGTACGCTCCTGGACGGCATCGGCAGCGCCGCCGTAGACAGCCTGATTCCCCAAGCCCTGAAATCTATCGCCGACGGGGTCTCCTCAAGGGGCTATGAGATAAGCAGCCCGGTTGTGCCGGGTATGCCCGGTTTCCCCCTCACCGAGCAGTGGAATTTGCTTGAGCTGGCTAAAGCCAAGGAAATCGGGGTGAGCCTGACCGCCTCAGGGGTGATGGTCCCCCAAAAGTCAACCTCTATGGTCATCGGCATAGGGCCCAAAATGACGAGGTGGACGCAGGCTGAGGTTTGTCGGCGCTGTAGTCTTAAGGAGACCTGTCCCTACCGGGTTACCGAGTGATGCGGCTCTTACTTTATCTCCAGCCTTCTTGACGGGGATGCCTCTATAAGCTCCAGGAAGATTTCTACCAGCTCGGGGTCAAACTGGGTTCCGGCACAGCGTTTCAACTCATCAAGGGCGTCCTGCGCTGATAGCTGCTCGCGGTAGGGGCGGGGAGAGGTCATGGCGTCGTAGGCATCGGCTATAGCCAGGATGCGGCCCTCTATGGGAATGCTATCGCCCTTTAGACCGGAGGGATAGCCTTTGCCGTTATAGTGTTCGTGGTGGTGGAGGATAGCCGGCAGGCAGTTGACCAGGTCGATGATGTGCCTGAGTATCTCTACGCCGAGCTGGGGGTGGACTTTAACTGGTTCCCATTCCTTATCGGTCAGCGGCCCCTCTTTGCTGAGGATAGAATCGGGGATGCCGACCTTGCCTATATCGTGAAGCAGGCTGGCGGCGCGAATGGTGGCTACCTTGTCCTGGGGCAGGTTGAGCGCCTCAGCCACGGCTACCGAGTATTCGCTGACCTTCCGGGAGTGGCCGTAGGTGTAGTGGTCCTTGGCATCAACGGTAGCGGCCAGGGCGTAGATAATGCTTAAGGCTCTTGGCCTGGCCTCAAGCTCTGTGTTTACATCGGGTGTTTCCTCTGGTTTGGCTAGATCTGAAGATAGACAGGTCCTGTTTCTTCCTGATTGTTTAGCCCGGTACAGGGCGGCATCGGCGCGGGCGATGATTTCCTCTTTCATCACGCCATCGGTTGGCCAGTTGGCGATACCGATGCTGACGGTTATCGGCATTGCCCGGAAGCTTGTTTTTGACTCTATTGTTTTACGAATACGCTCGGCTACTCTGGCAGTGGCGTCGAGCGAAGTCTCGGGCAGAATAATGGCGAACTCTTCACCCCCGTAGCGAAAGGCTAGGTCTATGCTCCGGATTGAGCTTTCAATGTATCGGCCGATTCTGCGCAGAACATCGTCTCCGGCTAGATGCCCGTAGATATCGTTATAGGACTTAAAAAGGTCTATGTCTAGCATTATCAGGGAGAACATGCTGCCGAAGCGAGAACCTCGGGCAATCTCCTGCTCCAGACGTTCGTGGAAATGTCGGTGATTATATAGCCCGGTCAGCCCATCGGTATTGGCCCTTATTGTCGCCTGGGCGTAAAGGTGGGCATTTTCAATCAGGATGCTGGCTTGGCTGGCCATGCCCACTATTATCTCTATATCTTCATGGGAGTAGATTTTTCCCCGTTGTTTTTTGCCCAGGGCCAGGATGCCGATTAGCCCGCCCCCGCTCTTGATAGGGCACAGGATTTCCAGGTCGAAGGCGGCCAAGCCCTCCTTTTCTGTCTGCCACAGCCCTTTAAGTTCCGGGATATTATCAATCTGCTTCAGGTTGAGGGGTTTACCTTCTTTATCCAGCCAGGCTACTATCGGGTTATCGGCGCCGAAGTTGAGCTCATCGTCGGACTCGTCTTCCGCTTCGGGGTAGGTAAACTGGGTGGTGAAATCGCCGCTGTTGCTATCTTCAAAGAGCAATTTGGCCTGGCTGATATTCAGGGCCTTGGTTACGGCGGGTAACATCTCGTTGGCTAATTCACTGAGGTTGATGATATTGCCCATTTTACTGCTGAAGGTGAGCAGCGTCTGGCGGTACTCATAGGTTTCCCGGTAGAAGAAGCGGTCTATCAGTTCTTGAATGAAGTGCCTTAGCGGGCGGGCCAGCAGCATCAGCAGCAGGGCTAAGAAGGAGGTGAGTATTATAACGACGTAGAGCGGCTGGTCGGGGATGGCTTTCATTCCGAGTAATACGGCGCCGGTATAGATGCCGGCCAGGCAGGTCAGCACCATGATATAGGTCAGTCCCCTTCGCGCCACAAGGGTAATGTTGAGCAGGTGGTATCTCTGGATGGCATAGGCAATTATCAGGGCATTAGCTAGGTTGCCCAGGTGGTCTAAGGAAAGCCCGGCTATAGCTGGTATCAGGTTACAGACATAGCTTGCAGCTATTACTAAACCTGAGCCGATTATTAGATACATTGTTCGGTTGCGGTCGGTGGGGTCTGTAGAGCTGTGGTATCTCTTAATTAGCATCCACATGGCGGCAACTGAGAAGATGAAGCTAACACCGCCTATGATGTAGAGAGAGAATCCAAGGTCGTGATGTAGGACTCCATCAACAACGTAGGAGGATTTAACTACGAAGCCGCTGAGGGAAAGTGCCAGGAGAACCAGAACACTCCCGTAGCCGAGATATGCGCCTATTCCACCTGGTTTATTATTGTAAGCCCTGACGAAATGGTAATAACTGACTGCTGTCCATAGAAGGGCGACAACGAGCAGCTCATTCCATAAGAGTGCCTGCTGTGGATAAGCATTGAGGTGCAGCATGAAAGAGGTGAAACTCCAGGCGCCAAGGGCAAGAAGGAGTATAGCAAATACCTTATTTACTCGTTTTCTGGCTTGCTGCAGGACCACCACAGCTAAGACAGCAAATATAACGAAGCTGACGAGCGGTATTATAGCCCACACATTCATTTAAGAGATTCTTCTCCGGTACCTGGTGAAGCTAGTAAAAGTAGCCACCATTATACATTAGTACTCATTATGTCTTATAGCCTTGGAGTTGTCAATAGGAATATTGGGGGGTATGTTATTCCGAGTAGCGGCGGAAGATGAGCACCGAGTTATGCCCGCCGAAGCCAAAAGAGTTTGACATGGCGGTATCAACCTTGACCGCCCGCGCCTCATTAGGCACGTAGTCCAGGTCGCACTCGGGGTCGGGGTGAGTGAGGTTCATGGTGGGGGGCACGATGCCGTGATTTATAGCCAGGACGCATATCGCCGCCTCAATGCTTCCGGAGGCTCCCAAAGGGTGCCCCAGCATAGATTTGCTGGCGGAGATGGGGATGCGGTGAGCGTTGTATCCATTTCCGTTGAATACGCTTTTAATAGCCCTGGTTTCGGTTCGGTCGTTGAGCAGGGTAGCTGTGCCGTGGGCATTGATATAGTCAATATCGCTGGGTTTTAGGTTAGCCCTGGCCAGAGCCAGTCTTAAGGCCCGGGCGGCGCCCTCGCCGTCAGGGGAAGGCTGGGTGAGGTGAAAGGAGTCGCTGGTGGCGCTGTAGCTTAAGAGTTCGGCTAGGATGGGAGCGCCGCGCCCAACGGCATAGTCGGCATCTTCCATGACCATCATGGCGGCGCCTTCGCCCAGGACAAAGCCGTCCCGCTCAGCATCAAATGGCCGGCAAGCCGCTTGCACTCCGTCATTCCTTCTTGATAAGGCATGGATAGCGCCAAAGCCAGCAAGGACGATGGGAGTGATGGGAGCTTCGGTGCCGCCGGCTACCATAACCTTAGCCTGGCCGGCTTTAATCGCCTGATAGGCCTGACCGATGGCGTCACTGCCGCTGGAGCAGGCTGAGGACGGCGAGTAGCTCATTCCCTTGGTACCCAATAGCAAGGCAGTCTGTACCGTGGCCGCATCGCCGGTCATGGTCGGTGCCAGAGTAGGGCTTACCCTTCTCGGCCCTACTTCATCCAGCACCTTGAGTTGCACGCAAACCGAAAGCAATCCGCAGACGCTATTGCCGATGATAACGCCAGTCTCCTCAGCGTTGCTGCTGTCTATCTTTAGTTCGGCTGTTTCTACTGCCTGGAGGCTGGCCGCCACCGCGAACTGGGTGAACCTGTCCATGCGGTGGGCTTCTTTCCGGTTGACATACACCATGGGGTCGAACCCTTTTACCTCGGCGGCAAATTTGGTCTCAAAGGGCGCCGGGTCGAAGCTGGAAATATAGTCAATCCCCGATTTTCCAGAAATGAGGGCCTGCCACATGCTGGGAATGGTGAGCCCGACCGGGCTGACCGCCCCCAGACCGGTAACG
This sequence comes from Dehalococcoidia bacterium, assembly GCA_011176635.1. Taxonomy (GTDB): domain Bacteria; phylum Chloroflexota; class Dehalococcoidia; order Dehalococcoidales; family BS750m-G39; genus DUEC01. The sequence continues at coordinate 22,700 of DUEC01000055.1, forward strand.
ACTACTCTTCGGCCGTTCTTATTTATAGCTTCTTGGCTCATTTTGTTTCACTATAAACGCTTTCCGCCGGCTCTTCCGTCTCGCTGGGCAGTGGTGCCTTATCGCCATTGACCAAACATTCTATTATGCCGTCGGAGGGGTTGATGTGGGGCGGCTTTAAGTGGGCCAGGTCGGCGCCAGCCGCCTGTTGCCTTAACATATAGCCCTGGAAGGCGTTTTCGGGGAGCAAAGTAACCTCTAACGGCCTCAAGCCCAGAAATGCTTCCAGGTCGGCATAGGGAGCATCCAGCCTTTTCAGTTCGTGGTGCACCGATTCGGCTATCTGCTCCTCGCTAATATAGCCGTTTTCCCTGGGTTCAAGGTAGAGGTGCAGTATCGGTTTCTCCCTGACCTCCTTGCGCACCGTCCACTCTTTATAGGCTACCCCCGTGTTCTCTATAGCCTGCCAGATAACCCTTTCCGTTAGGCGGGTGAAGCCGGCGATGTCAATCATATCGTCCACCCGGGAGTGAAACGCCATCTGGGGGATGTCTATGTTCAGCTTTTGGTTGCGCATTGATGTTATCTTAATCATATCGCCGAGCTTATACCTGACGAGCGGCCCACCGTAGAAGTTGGTGATGGCCAGTTCGTACATTTCTCCCGGCTTGACCTCGTTGAGAAGCACTGTGCTCGGTTGGTAGTAGGGGTCGTCTCTGGATTTCAGGCTTTCCTGCTGAGGAATGAACTCCAGGAAGTTGAGGTGGGGTATAAAGGTCATATCCTGGTAGTCCCAGGTTTGCGTTGCCATAACTATGCCCTCGGTGCCGCCGTAGACATCCAGGGGATACCTCCCCCACATCTCCTTGACCCTTTCCCTGAATACCGAGCCGTCGGAGCCGGTTGAGACCAGCCCTTTGAGCTTCCAGACGTCCCGGGGCAGCAGGGGGCGGCGAGCCAGTTTGCTCTTTACCAGTCCTTGTAGTAGCCGGGATAGCATCCTGGGGTTACCCATAAGCGCTTTAATATCTTTCATCCCGATTTCCCCGCTTCTCTGGCTGAAGCGTTCGCCAATAGCTACCAGTACGCTGGAAAGGGCGAAAAATATGTCCAGCCCCTCGGATAGGGCCATTTTGAAGCCGAGCTGCACTCTGTCTTCGAAAGGCATATCCTCAGCCACCTTTACCGGCGGCAGAAAGTCAAACAGTTCATGGGGGGCGGCGTGGATTAGCGAGCCGGTGGTGTAGGGTGGGGGGGCTAGAGCATAAAGGACCTTGTCCTTTCTCTTGTAGGCGATTTCGCCCTTTTGCCGGCAGGAGGCAAAGGACAGGCAGGCGAAGATCAGGGCTCGCAGTTCGTCAAACTGCCGGGGGGTAACCGGTACCCACTTAAAGGGATATTCGCCGGACCTGCCCGAGGTGTGCTGCCAGAACAGCGGTTTCTGGGGCAGGGCGCGCTCGTTTTTGGTCAGCAGGAACGGTTCATAGTCAACGTAGGTGGTTATGGGCACCTGCTTGCGGAATTCCTCCACGGTCTCGGGCTCAGCCCCGCGCATGATACTCCGTCCCAGCTTGCAATTTTTAAGCAGTTCTATCTGCTCCAGGAGTAACCGCCGCTGAATATTCATGCAATCATCCAGGCTTAGCTCAATAAAGCCGCAGCACTTTCGCCAAAGTTCTTCGTTTTTACCCTGGGTGATTAATTCGGCTTCTGTAGTCATCTTAAATTTCCTCCTTAGGTTAGTCTTAAAAGATTTCAGGCACCAGCTTGCTTTAAGGAGTCTATGAAGGCTCTTATGCTCCGTCGGTTGGGCACAAGCATCGGCGTCTCCCGCCGGTAATCGTCATATCCGGAGAACATCCGGCTGAAGAAGAACCTGTCCTGAATAGCCACCAGCAGGATATCCAGCAAAATCCATATCGGTGAGGCAATGAGCATCAGGCTTGACCTTGAGGCCAAAATCAGAGAGAGCATGACCAGGACAAGCCAGTGCACCCCCGGGTGGCGGACAAGGGCGTAGAGCCCGGTCTTTACCAGCCTGTCGCCGACGCCAGCGGCGATATATGTCCTGCGGAAAGGGAGGTTAATAAACAGGGAATATATCAGCAGGGGCAGGGAAACCAGCAGTAAAGCCCAGCCTAACCAGGTTGACCAGACAGGTAGCGAGAGCTTATCCGGGGTAAAGCAGGCCATTATAGCCGCGAAGACCAGCAAGCCGTTACCTATCATCCAGGTAACCGGTTTGGCCACCGGCAGCTTTTTTAGGGAAACGATGTCAAAAACGTGTATTACCAGGAGCCCAAGGCCGCCTAAAACAATGTAGAGCATACTAAAACTTCCCTTTGCCTTTACCTGTCAAATATAGTCGCCTGTTCTGAATATGGCAGATTGGGCTAGCAAAGGGAAGATATAGTGTTCTAGAACAATGTTCTATTCTTGGGGGATAATAAAAAACCCCTCTCGTTTAAGGAGAGGGGGTCTCAAATGGCGCTCGAACGGGAATTTTCAAGCCCGATAGGCTATTTCCATTTAATCTTGGCTTCTTTGCTCTCGCCGTCAGCGGCCAGGTGGTTTTCCAGCTCTTCCAGCTTGCTGCTCAGCTCCTCGAACTCGGCCTTGGGCGATTTTTTGCCCAGCTCGAGCCCGTAGCTGACAAAGAAGTCGAGGAAGGTCTTAAGCAGGCTCTTTATATCTTGCTCAAAGGCTTTAATCTCTTCCCGGGTGACATAGCGCTGTTTCTTGGCCTCTTCTTTTAGCTGGCTTTCAATCAGAGAGATAATCTCTTCCTTGCCGACGGGCTGTTTATCCTGGACTTCTCCTTTTAGCTGGTTATCGACCAGGAAATTAATGAAATCAGCCTGGCTTAGGTCTCCGCGGTTGTCATCAATCTTCTTGATAACATCCGCCGGCAGTATCATCATTCTTTTTTCGGCCATATCTCTCCCTTTAAGACAATTTTTAGCGCTACCCTTTTGTTGCTTCAATGCCAGTAGCGCTTTCTCTTGCTAACGCCTTATAAGTCAAAGATTACACAGGCTCTTAAAAGTCATCCTCCCCGGTTAACTCGAGCATTTCCAGGATGCCCTCTATGTTTCTGAGCAGGCGGAGGCCCTTCCTGGTCACCCTGTAGGTCACCACCGGGTTTCCCACCGTCACTTTGGTGATAAGCCCCAGTTGCAGTAAAAAGCTGAGATATTTTTGCAGCTGGCTATAGCTCATGTTGGCGCTGTACATTATTTCGGTCTTGCCAGCTTCACCCAGCCTTAACATATCGGCGATTACTTCAATGCTGGACCTTCGGCGTTCTAATTTCATTATCTTCTGCTATATTACTTTCGAGCCATTACTATAGGGCTATATCCTACTCTAGTTAAGGGGGGATTGTCAAGAGGGGGCTATAAATTTACTAAAAGAGCCCCTGATACCAGCTGATGATGCTATTTCCCCAGAGCAGGGTGGCTATAGCCGCCAGGGAGAGGAAGGGGCCGAAGGGGATAGCCTCCCGGCGCTTCTTTATTTTAAGGCCGAGGAGGACAACGGCTACCAACCCGCCCAGGATTATCCCGATAAGCAGGGCGACCA